>JAZFTA010000172.1:0-7359 GCA_036446415.1 Rhodospirillales bacterium
CGACCAGGCCGGTCCCGACATTATCGTCGGCCTTGTCCATGCTCCCGACGTTGCGGGGGTTTTCGTAATGGTCGATTAGTTTATCGCTGTAAGACATTTTCTTGTTCTCCATCACCGGCCCTCTTCAAGGGCCGTTCAACAGTGGGTCCCCTTTTTAATGTTCGGCCCTTTTAATGTTCGGCCCATTTAATTTTCTTGATGTCGATTCCTTCCTGGGCCATTTCCCACAACGGGCTCATCCGGCGCAGGCGCTCGACCTCGGCAACGATCTTGTCGACCGCGAAGTCGATCTCATCGGTGGTGGTGAAACGGCCGATGCCGATGCGCAGCGAGGTGTGGGCCAGTTCTTCCTCGACGCCCAGCGCACGGAGCACATAAGACGGCTCCAGCGAAGCCGAGGTACAGGCCGAACCGCTGGACACCGCCAGTTCCTTGATCCCCATCATCAGCCCCTCGCCCTCGACATAGGCGAACGAGAGGTTGAGGTTGCCGGGTATGCGCCGTTCCTTGTCGCCGTTGAGGTAGACCTCGGGCAGCCTTTCCATGATGGCGTTGTAAAAACGGCCGCTGAGCATGCCTAAGCGTTCGGCCTCGGCCGCCATCTCGTCGGCGGCGATGGCGCAGGCCTCGCCCAGCCCGACGCACAGCGGCGTCGGCAGGGTGCCCGAGCGCATGCCGCGCTCCTGGCCGCCGCCGTCGATCATGGCCTTGATCCGGACCCTGGGCCGGCGGCGCACGAAAAGGGCGCCGACGCCCATGGGACCGTAAATCTTGTGGCCGGAAATGCTCATCAGGTCGATGTTCATTTCGTTCACGTCGAGGGCTATCTTGCCCACCGCCTGGGCGCAATCGGAATGGAAGAAAACGCCTTTCCCGCGGCACAGGGCGCCGATCGAGGCGATCGGCTGGATGACTCCTATCTCGTTGTTGACGGCCATTATGGAGACTATCGCCGTCTTCGGGGTGATCGCTTCGGCCAACTCTTCCATGTCGATCAGGCCGTTTTCCCCGACCCCCAGATAGGTGACCGTGAAACCTTCCTGCTCGAGATGGCGGCAGGTGTCCAGAACGCACTTGTGTTCGGTGACGCAGGTGATTATGTGGTCCTTTTTTTCCTTGTAGAAGTTGGCCACCCCTTTAAGCGCCAGGTTGTTGGATTCGGTGGCCCCGGAAGTGAAGATGATCTCCTTGGAATCGGCGCCGATGATGGAGGCTATCTGGCGGCGGGCCTTTTCCACCGCCTCTTCGGCCTCCCATCCGTAGAAGTGGCTGCGCGAATGGGGGTTGCCGAACTTGCCGGTGAAATAGGGCACCATCGCCTCGAACACGCGCTCATCGGTCGGCGTGGTCGCCTGGTAATCAAGATATATGGGCGGCTTGAAGTTACCGCCGCCGTCCTGGGCCGCTTCATCCGGTTTTTTCATATCGCTATCGTTCACCTTGGCGCCTCTGATCGAATAATCCATTTCTTTTAAGCCGCCGGCTCTAAGCTGCCTGAAACCCTGGGCGATGCGGAACCGCTGGCGGCGATCTTGCTCCAGGCGCCGATGAATCTTTCGATGTCGCCCTTTTTCGTGGTCCAGCCCATGGAGACGCGGATCGCCGAGGCGGACAGGCGATCGTCGACGCCCATGGCCTTTAGAACGTGCGAGGCATGGACCTTCCCCGATGAACAGGCCGACCCGGCGCTGACCGCTATGCCGGCGAGATCAAGCGCCATCACGCAAGAATCGCCTTCGACGCCGGGCAGGGCGAAGCTGGAGGTGTTGGCCAGGCGTTCGGCGCCTTGGCTGAAAAACACCACCGGCGGACAGGCCTCGCCGATCCGGCGCTCCATTTCGTCGCGCAGAAGGGCGAGGCCGGCGAATTCATCCAGGTCGTCAAAGGCCAGTTCCGCCGCCGCTCCGAACCCGGCGATGCCGGGAACATTCTCGGTTCCGGCCCGTCGCCCCCGTTCCTGTCCGCCGCCCTTGAGCAAAGAATCAAAGCGGGCGCCGGAGGTCACGACAAGAGCCCCGACGCCCGGCGGTCCGCCCAGCTTGTGGGCCGAAATTGACAGCCCATCGACGCCCAGAGAGTTCATGTCGATGGCCATCTTCCCGGCCGCCTGCACCGCGTCGCAATGGACCGAAGCGCCGTGGCGGTGGGCGATCGAGGTTACCTCGGCCAGGGGCTGGACGGCCCCGGTCTCGTTGTTGGCCAGCATCACCGAAACCAGGACCGGCTCGCCGGCCGCCAGAAGCATGGCGTCGAGGGCTTCGGTATCGACCACGCCGTCCCCGTCGACGGGAATGACTTTGGCGCCGGGGGCCGCCTTCATGACCGAGGGGTGTTCCACCGCCGAGACGATCACCTGGCGCCCCCCCCCTAAGACAGCCATGTTGTTGGCCTCGGTGCCGCCGCTGGTGAACACCACGTTGGCGGGATCGGCGCCAAGCAGGGCGGCGACCCGGTCGCGGGCCTCCTCGACGATGGGGCGGACCATGCGTCCGTAACGGTGGACCGAGGACAAGTTGCCGGTCATCTCCAGGGCGCGGATCACGGCCTCGGCGGCCTTTGGCTTGATCGGCGCCGTCGCGTTGTTGTCGAGGTAGAGGTTTTGGTTCATGTCGGCTTGTTTCACCAAGGATGGTCCAGGTTGATCTTTTTCAGGCGGCGTCGGTCTTGAACGTTTCGCCGCGCATGTACATGCCGCTGGTCCCCAGAACGCGGTTCTCGCAGATGTCGGCCAGCGAAATGGAACTGAGGTATAGATATATGTGGTTGCCCAGCTCCTGCCACAAGTCGTGAGTCAGGCAGCGGCTTTGGTCGGGCTTGCATCCGGTTGGATCCCCGTCCTTGCACCGCGTCGCCTTTATCTGCTCGTCGACCGCCATGACGATGTCGGAAATCCTGGTCTCGCCGGCCGCCCTGGACAGAAGATAACCGCCGCCCGGACCGCGGACGCTTTTCACCAGTCCGCCTTTCCTGAGCTTGCCGAACAGCTGTTCGAGGTAGGAAAGGGAAATGTCCTGGCGTTCCGCGACTTCGGCCAGGGAAATCGGCTTGTCCCGGCTGTTTCTGGCTAGATCGGACATGGCCATTACCGCGTACCGTCCCTTGGTGCTAAGTCTCACTGCTCACCTCCTTTTGCCGCCGGGCTAGCCGGCCGCCTTGCCGCTGGCCGAATCGCCGCCGGATTTGAATTCACCTTCTTCCTTCTCGCCTTCCAATCCCTCTACCCGGTTGATCAGCGCCGCAACCTGGGAGCGCAGGTCCTCGATGGTCCTCAGCACCGGATCGGGGCAGCCCTCGACAGGCTCGCCGTAGGCCACGAACTCATGGGCCTTCTTCTTGTCGCGCGGCATGACCACGCGGGCCGGTATGCCGACCGCGGTGACCCCGGCCGGGACATCCTTGTGGACCACGGCGTTGGCCCCGACGCGGGCGTTGAGGCCGATGGTGATCGGTCCCAGGACCTGGGCCCCGGAGCCGATAATAACCCCGTCCTCAAGGGTCGGATGGCGTTTCTGGTCGACCTGCGAGGCGGAATCGACGCTCGGCGAGACGCCGCCCAAGGTGACCCCCTGGTAGATCGTAACGTCGTCGCCGATTATCGAGGTTTCGCCCAGCACCACGCCGGCCCCGTGATCGATCACGAAACGCCGGCCGATCCGGACGCCGGGATGGATTTCGATGCCGGTCAAGGCCCTCCCGAAATGGGAAACCAGCCGCCCCGAAAGGGGCCAGCCGCCCTTCCACAGGGCGTTGGCCAGCCGGTGGAGCAAAATGGCGTGGAGCCCCGGATAGCACAGAAAAATCTCGGCCGGCGAGCGGGCCGCCGGGTCGCGCGCCTTGAAGGAAGCGATATCCTCTTGAAGCCTCTTGAAAAACATTGCGCCTACTATATTTTACTAAGATGAACTAGGCCGCCCAAGGGCGAGAGCCCGCCCCGGTACCTGGAAACGGCGGTGCCGGATGTTTTTTTCTCTTCATGGAATATATGTTGTCCGACCTGTATGGTCAAGATTAAGTCATTATTTTCCCTACCACCACAATCCATTTCCCCCCTCCATTCTGTCGGGATTATGGAAGGTTATGGGCGCCATATGTTAGATTTTATCCGCTAGGTTAGGAATTCATGCCAGAAATCATCCTGAACGGACCCGAAGGCCGCCTCGAAGGCCGTTACCAGCACTCGAAAAAGCCAAACGCCCCGATAGCGCTGCTGCTCCATCCCCACCCCCAGCACGGCGGGACCATGAACAACAAGGTGGTCTATTCCCTGTACCAGATATTCGTGCGCCGGGGATTTTCCACCCTGCGCTTCAATTTCCGCGGGGTCGGCCGCTCGCAAGGGCAGTTCGACAGCGGCCCCGGAGAGATGAGCGACGCCGCCTCGGCCCTGGACTGGATGCAGGTCCACAACGCCAACGCCCCGGCCTGCTGGATAGGCGGTTTTTCATTCGGGGCCTGGATCGGCATGCAGCTGATGATGCGGCGTCCCGAAATAAGCGGCTTCATATCGGTGTCGCCGCCGGCCAGCTCCCATGACTTCTCGTTCCTGGCCCCGTGTCCGTCTTCGGGCATGATCCTGCACGGCGACAAGGACCAGCTGGTGCCTATCGCCTCGGTCGACAAGCTGGCCCAGAAAGTCTCCAGCCAGAAGAACATCACCATCGATTACCGGGTGATCAAGGGCGGCGACCACTTCTTCAACGACCACATGGACGAACTTAACAAGCACTTCGACAGTTATCTGGACAAGTCCCTGTAGAGCGGCGTCCCGAGAGCGCCCCGCGCCCCAAGCAACTACGGCCTGTTCAGGACCCCGCCGGTGGTCGGCTCGGCCACCCCGGTGGTCCCGGGCAGGCTGAGCGGCAGGCCGCGCAGGCTCCGCACCGCCAGATAGGCGAAGGCCTGGGCCTCCAGGAAATCGCCGTCCCACCCCACCGTCTCCACCGGGGCCAGGGCCGCGTCGACGGCTTCGCCCAGCATCGTCATCAAAGTCCGGTTATGGCGGCCGCCGCCGGTGACCAGCCACATCAGAGGCGGGGCCGGGAACCATTCCTGGGCATGGGCGGCGGCCGAGGCGCTGAAGGCGGTAAGCGTCGCCGCCCCGTCGGCCGGCGAAAGGCCCTCGACCTTGTTCAGGGCCTCGGAAAAATCGCCGCGGTCCAGGGTCTTGGGAACCGGCCTGGCGAAATAGCGGTTGGCGACCAGGGCCTCCAGGATCTCGGCCTTGACCGTTCCCTGTCCGGCCAATTGGCCGTCCCCGTCGAAAGGCCGGCCGGTTGCATTGAGCACCCAATCGTCGATCAGGGCGTTGCCGGGGCCGGTATCGAAGGCGACGATCTCGCCGTTTTCGCCCAGCCAGGTGACGTTGGCTATGCCGCCGATGTTCAGCACGGCCAACGGTTTTGGCATGTCGGCGGCGATCACGGCGTGGAACAGCGGGGCCAGCGGGGCCCCCTGGCCGCCATTGGCTATGTCGGCGGACCGGAAATCGGAAACCACCCGGACGCCGGTCTCGGCGGCCAGCAGCCGGCCGTCGCCGATCTGTCGGCTGATCTGGTCCTTGGGGCGATGGAGGACGGTGTGGCCGTGAAAGCCGATGACCCCGATGGAGCCGGCGTCAAAATCCTCGGTTCTCATGAACTCGGCCACCGCTTGGGCGTGTTTCATGGTCAACTCGCGCTCGACCTCGGAGACCACGGCAACCTCGGCCCCCTGGCCCAGGACCGAGCGCAGCCGGCCGCGGAAATCCTCGCCGTAGGCGACGCTCAGCCTGGGGCCGAATCCGTACACCTCCTCGCCGTCGGTAAGAACCAGGCCCAGGTCAATGCCGTCCATGGACGTGCCGCTCATCATCCCCAGCGCCGCGATGGGACCGTTTTCCACTATATATGTTCCTTGCGTTGTAGGCTGGCGGGGATTGTGTAAACTAGCGTCGATTCCCGCAAGAACTTTAGCTACAAAAAACACCATGGCCGATTACAAATCCGACTTCATGCGAACCGCCGACGAGCGCGGCTACATCCACCAGTGCACCGACGACAAGGCCCTCGACGCCCTGGCCGCCGGGGGATGCATAAGCGCCTACATCGGATTCGACTGCACGGCCCCCAGCCTGCACGCCGGCAGCCTGGTTTCGATCATGCTGCTGAGGCTGCTGCAAAGGACCGGCCACAAGCCGATAGTCCTGATGGGCGGCGGCACCACCAAGATCGGCGATCCGTCGGGCAAGGACGAAAGCCGCAAGCTTCTCAGCGAGGAAGACATCGGCGCCAACATGGCGGGGATCAAAAACGTCTTCGCCAAGTTCATTGACTTCGGTGAAGGCGGCAGCGACGCGATCATGGTCAACAACTCAGACTGGCTTGACGATCTCGAATACATCCCCTTCCTGCGCCAATACGGCGGCCTTTTCTCGGTCAACCGGATGCTCGGCCTCGACAGCATCAAGACCCGCCTGGACCGCGAACATAACCTCAGCTTTCTTGAGTTCAACTACCCCATCCTACAGGCCTACGATTTCCTGGAACTGGCCCGGCGCCATGATTGCGTTTTGCAGATGGGCGGCTCCGACCAATGGGGCAACATAGTCAGCGGCGCCGAACTGGGACGCCGGGCCGGCGGCTTCGACCTGTTCGGCCTGACCACGCCGCTGCTCGAAACGTCGTCGGGAGCCAAGATGGGCAAGACGGCTCAGGGCGCCGTGTGGCTCAACGAAGACATGCTCGGCCCTTACGATTACTGGCAGTACTGGCGCAACACCGGGGACGCCGACGTGGGCAGGTTCCTGAGGCTGTTCACGGACTTAAACCTGGATGAGATCGGCCGCCTTGAATCCTTGAAAGGGGCCGAGATGAACGAGGCCAAGAAAATCCTGGCCTTCGAGGCGACCGCACTGTGCCACGGCGATACGGCGGCCCAGGCGGCAGCCGATAGCGCCAGAGAGACCTTCGAGGAAGGGCGCCTGGGCGGCGAACTGCCGACCATGGAGATCGCCAGAACCGACCTGGAGGGCGGCATCCCGGCCTTTGAAATCCTGCGCCGGGCCGGCCTCGCCGCCTCCAACGGCGAAGCCAGGAGGCTGATCAAGGGCGGCGGGGCGCGCCTCAACGACCAGGTGATCGCCAGCGAAACCCAGTCGGTGACCGACGCCGACGCCACGGCTGAAGGGGTAATCAAGGTTTCCGCCGGCAAGAAACGCCACGCCGTAATAAAGGTTGCTTAGTTTTTTTCCGGCGGCGGTTCGTCGCCGCCCAGAATGCCGAACAGGTTTCTCAAAAAACCCGGAGCCAGGGCGCTCAACGGGTTCACCGTCACCTTGGGGTCCTCCATCGGGCCGGACATCTTGTAGTTGGCGGCGAACAC
>JAZFTA010000173.1:0-6129 GCA_036446415.1 Rhodospirillales bacterium
TGGTCTTTTCGGTAGCGACCCTGAACAGGTTCTGGTTGGGTATGACGATCAGGGTGTCCACATGCTGTGTCAATTCCTCGATTGCACAATCGGCTATCTTCATGCGTTGTCCGCCTTCGAACTGGAATGGCTTGGTAACCACGCCGACGGTTAGAATCCCCTTTTCCCGGGTCGCCCTGGCGATTACCGGGGCGGCGCCGCTGCCGGTGCCGCCGCCCATTCCAGCGGCGATGAAGATCATATGAGAGCCGTCTATTTCGTCAAGCACGGCGCCCAGGGATTCCTCGGCGGCGGCGGACCCGATTTCGGGCCGGGCGCCGGCGCCAAGTCCATTGGTGACGTTGGCTCCCAGCTGAACCTGGCGGTCGGCCCTTGATTGCGACAAGGCCTGGGCATCGGTATTGGCCACAACGAAGTCGACGCCCTCCAACTGCGAAGCGATCATGTTGTCGACGGCGTTGCCGCCGGCCCCGCCGACGCCGACGACGGTGATCCTGGGTTTTAGATCTGGCGTGTCGTTGTTGCTCGGTACGCTTAAGTTGATGGTCATGTCGTCCTCCGGATTTCATCCAAATCCAATTGTGAATTGCGCCCTTGAATTGACGCCTTAAGTAAGTTTCCGCCAACCGTTGGCGGCATTTTTGATTTCATCGTGTCCATCCCTAATAACCAAAATGTGAAAAATTCCCTCGAAACCACTGTCCGAAGCGTCCGAAGCGGCCATTCGGCTCCTTCGGTGGACGATAGGTTCCATTATGATTCTCAAAAGATCCGTCGAGACCGTATTTCAAAAGCCCCAGACAGGTGGAAAATGCCGGACCGGAGTTGGATTCCGCCAAACCTTCGACATGTTTGGGGAGTCCCACCCTTACCTGTTTATCCAGAATCAATGCCGCCATTTCCCGGGCCCCGGACAACTGGCTGGCCCCGCCGGTCAGAACCACCCGGCGGCCCGAGACTTTATCGAAGCCGGCTTCTTCAATGCGTGAGCGCACCATCTCAAAGGTTTCCTCAAGCCGTGGCCGGATAATTCCCGTCATCATCGATCGCGGAACCTGAGAGGAATCCGAATCCGCTATCTCGCCGATCAACGGAACCTTGATAATTTCGCGGTCGTCGGAAGATGAAGGAATGGCGCTGCCATAAAGCGTCTTGGCGCGTTCCGCGTAGGCCACCGGCGTTGACAATCCCTTGGCGATGTCCTTGGTGACGTGCTCGCCCCCGATGGGAATGGTGTCGGTATGGACCAACTCGCCATCGAAAAAAACGGCTATGGACGTGGTACCGCCCCCCATGTCGATATGGGTAACCCCCAGTTGCGCCTCGTCATCAACGATGCAGGCCAGGGCCGATGCGTAGGGCGATATCACTTTCGCCTCGATGTCCAGATGACACCTGGTGATGGAGTTCGTCAAATTTCGCACCGCCCCTGAATTAGCGGTGACTATATGCATGTTGACGCCAAGCCGTTCCCCGCACATGCCGCGCGGATCGCGCACACCGCGGTTTTCATCAATGGTATATCCGACCGGAATGGCGTGAATGATTTCACGGCCCCGGGGCAACCCGGCAATCAGAGACGAAGGATCGATTATGCGCTGCAGATCCGCGTCGCCGATCTCGTGACCGCTGATCGGCACCTCGTATGCGATCAGTTTGGAGGCGGGGGACCCTCCGGAAAGGTTGACAATTACCTGGTGGATGTTCTCTCCGGCCATTTTCTCGGCGGCTTCCACCGTGGCGCGAATGGAACTTTCGGCGCCTTCCATATCCACTATGGCGCCCGAGCGAAGACCCTGGGAAACCTTATGGCCGGCCCCGACAATATGGATTTCCCTGTCGCTCCCAAGACGGGCTATGAAGCAGCACGATTTGGTGGTGCCGACGTCCAACGCCACGATCAGACCGCTTCTCGCTTTCTTAGGCGTTGTTTTATTTCCCATTTTTCCCCATTTCCATATGGTTTAAGCCCTTGGTTATCAATTACAGGACTCTAAAATCCTTAATATTAGGTTTCCTGGCCTGCATTATTTTTCTTTTCCCCTGAACGCCCCGGTTTTCGGACGATTTCGCGGACAATCAGGCGGTCCGGCAGCCTCAGGTCAAGAACCTTGACGTCACGTTCCAGCACCTTGTGGCGGTGTTCGAATTCGGCCAGGCGGGCCCATGCCGATAGCGGGTCGTTTTCAGGAAGGCGGACGTCAATGCCGTTTTTCAAACTGACGTTCCACCGGCGATCCCCTACCCGCACCGCCGCCTTGACCATTTCCATCAATTGGGGTTGGGTTTTAAGTATTTTTATCAGTTCGGCGGCATGGGCGGCAGCCCCTTCGCCGACTACCACCAGCATGTCGGAGAATGGCTCGATTCCCTTCTCCAGTATCACCTTCCCCTCATGATCAATAAGTGAGAACCGTCCCTTGTTCTGCCAAATGGCCAACGGCTTGCGCTCAACAACGCGCAGCAGAATGGTGTCGGGAAGCATTCTTTCGACAGAAGCGGAACGCACCCATGGCAACTTCTCGATACGTTCTTTCGCGTCATTAATATCGAGGGCCAGGATCGGAGCACCCCGCGCCGTTCTGACGGCATTCAACAGTTCTTCGCGCAAGGTCTGCTTTCGCCCCACGACCATTATTTCCTTGATCGTGAAGCCCAGGTCGCCGGTCATGGCGATGGCCTTCCATTTAGCCTGCCCGGCGGCCCGCATCACCCAACCGCTATCCCAAAGCCACCACCCATAGCCGGCGGCGGCTCCGGCCATTAACGCGGCGGCTAAATACAATGCCTGGCGCGACCGCCACAAAGGGACCACGCGTCGCCGGGGCTGTCCGCGTCTGGCCGGTGATTTATTGTTGGCATTGCTCATGCGTCGAACTCCGCGTTCTCCACCATCCACGAGACCAGTTCCTTGAAACCGATACCGGAATGAGCGGCCTGTTCCGGGACCAGGGAGGTGGGGGTCATTCCCGGTTGAGTGTTAATTTCAAGGATGAAAAAACGGCTGCCGTCATATCTGAAATCGGATCTGGACACCCCGCGGCAACCAAGCGTGTGGTGGGCCAGAACGGCCAGACGCTTTACTTCCTCGGCGGCCGTTGAATCAATCTCGGCCGGAATTTTATGTGAAGATCCGCCTTGGGTATATTTGGCGTCATAGTCATAAAACTTGCGCCCGGTATCTATCTCGGTCGTCCCCAGCGCCTTGTCCCCCATCACGGCGACAGTTATCTCCTTTCCTGGAATGAAACTTTCGACCATTACCTCGGCGCCATAGGTCCACGCGGAATCGGCCAGCGGCGACAGGTTGTCGCCCTCGTTCACGATGTGCACGCCGACGCTGGAGCCCTCGTTCAAGGGTTTGATTACATATGGCCTTTCCAATACGTCTCCTTCCATCACCTGTTCGCGCCGGGCTATCTTGTGTTCGGCCACGGGGATGCCGGCGCCAGCGAAAAGCCGTTTGGACATTGGCTTGTCCATGGCCAGCGCCGAGGCCAGGATTCCGGAATGGGTGTAGGGAATCTCCAGGATATTAAGCAGCCCCTGCAGGCAGCCGTCCTCGCCGAAACGTCCGTGCAGGGCGTTGAATACGGCGTCGGGCTTGGGGAAAAGGCGTGTCAGCAAAGCCCCGGCGTCCCGTTGCACGTCTATCGACGTAACCTGGTATCCGGCGTCCGCCAAGGCCTTGGAAACGGTGGCCCCGCTGACCAGCGAGACTTCCCTCTCGGCCGACCACCCGCCCATGAGGACCGCTACATGACGTGGATTTTCACTCATCATTCGACCTCCCCGCGGCTGGTCTGGCGGCTGGTCCGGCGGCGACGCCGATGCGCCGGATTTCCCATTCAAGTTTCACTCCCGAATGTTCCAGCACCCGGCGGCGAACCTCTTCGCCCAGACCTTCAAGGTCGGCGGCCGTGGCGTTTCCCGTGTTGACCAGAAAATTGCAGTGTTTTTCCGAAACCATTGCGCCGCCCCGCCTCAAACCACGGCATCCGGCCCCGTCGATCAGCCGCCATGCCTTTTCGCCCGGCGGGTTGGCGAACGTACTGCCACCGGTCGGAGTATTCATCGGCTGGTTGGATTGACGTTCGTTCCTTATCTCCTCCATCCGCCCAGCGATTTCTTCCCGGTCACCAGAATGCCCGCACAGGATGGCGGAAATAAAAATCCAATCGCCGGGAACGCCGCATCGGCGGTATCCGAAATCCAGATCATCCAGGCTCAGTTCGTGGATTTCGCCGGTCCCGTCGATGGCCCGCGCCGAAACGGCGATATCCTTGATTTCCCCGCCGAAAGCGCCGGCGTTCATACTGAGGGCGCCGCCGACGGTACCGGGAATGCCGCTCAGGAATTCCAGGCCGGCGATCCCGGCCTCCAACGCCATCCGGGCCACATTGGCGTCCAGCGCCCCGGCCCCGGCGTGGATTTCCTCGCCATGGGCCTCGATTGCCGCGAATTCCCGGCCCAACCGCACCACCACGCCTCGAACGCCGCCGTCACGCACCAGCAGGTTCGAGGCGACCCCGATGACGGTTATTGGTACGCCGTCCGGGCAGGCGGCAAGAAAAGCAGCAAGATCATCGGCGTCGGCGGGCCTGAACAGGACTTCGGCTGGGCCGCCGGCCTTGAACCATGAAACCTTGGCCAGAGGCGCGTTCCCGGCATATCCGCCGCGCACCGCCGGAAGCCGTTCGATCAACGAGGGGGCATTCCTTTCAGCCGTCATCATTCGCCGCCTCCCTGCCCTTGAAACGGAGATCCGTCAACTCGCCGGGAAGAGCGTTGGCCCAGGCCGTAATGCTGCCGGCGCCAAGACAGATCACCAGATCGCCCGGGGCCGCCAGGCGGTCGATGGTTTCGGCCAGAACTTCGGGCTTTTCCAACGCCAAGACGGAACGATGACCGCGCCTGCGAAGGCCATCAATCAGCGCATCGCTATCAAATCCCTCGATCGGTTCCTCGCCGGCCGGATAGACATCGGCGACCAGAACCGTGTCGGCGTCGTTGAAACATGTGCAGAAATCATCGAACAGGTCGCGCAGGCGGGTGAACCTGTGTGGCTGCACCACCGCTATTACCTGGCCCTTGCATGTAGTGCGGGCGGCCTCCAATGCGGCGGTTATTTCCACGGGATGGTGTCCGTAATCGTCTATTACCCTGATGCCGTCCACTTCGCCGGTCATGGTGAAGCGCCTCTTGACGCCCTCGAAATCGGCCAACCCCCGGCTTATTACTTTTTCATCGATGCCCAGTTCGAGGGCGATTGAAACGGCGGCCAGCGAATTCTGAACGTTGTGGCGTCCCAGCATGGGCAGGCGTAGTCCATTTATGGTCCGGCATTCATCCGCTTTACGGCCGGTAACAACGACGTCGAAAAAGGTTCCGTCCGTTCCCGTCTTCAGGTTGACGGCGCGCACATCGGCCTGCGGACTGAAACCGTATGTAACGAACCGGCGGTCCGAAATCCTGGAAATCATGGCCTGGACTTCCGGATGGTCGATACACAGCGCGGCGAAACCATAGAAGGGAATGTTTTCGACAAACGACGTGAAGGCGTCGCGCAGGGCGTCGAACGACCCGAAATGCTCAAGGTGTTCAGGGTCTATGTTGGTAACCACGGCGATGACAGCCGGAAGCTTAAGGAAGGTGCCGTCGGATTCATCGGCCTCGGCGACCATCCATTCGCCGCCGCCGAGACGGGCGTTGGTGCCCCAGGAGTTGAGTATTCCACCGTTTATGACCGTGGGGTCCATGCCGGCGGCATCGAGAATGGCGGCGATCAGCGAGGTGGTGGTGGTTTTTCCGTGGGTGCCGCCGACCGCTATCGACCATTTCAGGCGCATCAGTTCGCCAAGCATTTCAGCCCGCCGGACAACCGGCAACAGGCGCTTGCGGGCTTCCACCACTTCCTGATTGTCTTCCCTGACCGCCGAGGAAACGACCACCACATGGGCGTCTCCCAGGTTTTCCCCGGCGTGGCCGACACTGACCGGTATTGAAAGCCGGCGCAGACGCTGAACGTTGGCGTTGTCGGCCATGTCGCTGCCCTGCACGGAATAGCCAAGATTATGCAGGATTTCCGCTATGACGCTCATGCCGATGACGCCGATGCCGACGAAATGG
>JAZFTA010000174.1:0-3149 GCA_036446415.1 Rhodospirillales bacterium
ACCGACTGGGCCATGCGGCCGTTGAGGGAAAGCCAGATCAAATACGCCCTTTCAGACGTGACCCACCTGCGCGAGGCCTATGAGAAGCTCGAGCGCAAGCTGGCCGGCAACGGCCGCGGGGAATGGCTGGCCGAGGAAATGAAGATATTGACGTCGCCCGCCACCTACGACGCCGATCCCATGGAGGCCTATAAGAGGATCAAGTCGCGCAGCGGCTCGTCCAGCTTCCTGGCGGTGCTGCGCGAGGTGGCGGCGTGGCGCGAAAGGGAGGCCCGGCGGCGCGACACCACCCGCAACCGGGTGATCCGCGACGAGCAGATTCTGGAGATTTCCCACCATCCCCCGAAAAGCCCCGAAGACCTGGCCCGCATCCGGGGACTGGGCCGCAAGCTGGCCCATGGCGAGGCCGGCCGGAAAGTCCTGGAAGCGGTCAAGCGCGGCCTCGATACGCCGGAGGCCGAACGCCCCAGGCCCAAGCCCAAATCGGACATACCCCGCGGCCTTGGTCCGATCACCGACCTCTTGAAGGTCCTTTTGAAGATGAAGTGCGAGGAATCAGACGTCGCCCAGAAGCTGCTGGCCTCCAGCGCCGATCTGGAAAGGATCGCGGCCTTCGGGGCCGAGGCCGAGGTGCCGGCCCTGCACGGCTGGCGGCTCGAGGTGTTCGGCAATGACGCCCTCAAACTGAGACGCGGCGAAATGGCGTTGACCCTTAAAGGCCGGCATATGGCGCTGATCGACACGCAGACCTGAGGGAATAGAGACCCCCTACTCTATCCTCCCCTTCAATCCCATGCTACGGGCCAGGGTCTTTAAGCGGCGCTTGACCGCCTCGCTGGCGAACAGTTCTTCCTTGCCGTTGAGGCCGAGGATCAGCTTCCTTTCATTCAAGCGGACGGAAGTTTCGGCCAACAGTCCGGGAGCGCTTCCCGAAATGGTGTGGCCCAGGCGCAGGGCCAGGCCGACGGTCCGGCCCCATGACAACTGCTCGTCGTCCAGCATGTTGCGGACCGGGGCCACCACCCGAGCCCAGGGATCGCCGTTGTAGCGCACGAAAACGGCCTCGGCCAGCAACACCCGGTCACGGTGGCTAAGGCCCGCGAAAGGCAGGCGAAGAACCCGGTGAAAGACGTGTTCGGCCCGGTAATCGGGGTGTTCGCTCCATCCGATGTCGGCGAGCAGGCAGGCGGCATACCTAAGCCGCCTTTCGCGAGGAGTCTCGCCGGCGAACATGGGCCCCATCCATTCCATGATTTCGTCGCCGCTGATCGAGAAACGCCCGCTGTGCTCGGCCAGGGTCGCGCAACCGCTGATCAGGGGATCCTGGTCGCGAAGCCCGCCGGGAAGGCCTTTCAGGAGCTGGCCCTCGCGCAGCCCGAAGCCCGAGAACACCACTTCCTTGGGCCTCGCCATCTCGACCAGGGCTTCCATGGCCATCGCCGCCAAGGGAAGGTTTTCCAGCCGCCTGGGCGAAATACCGGCGACCCTGGTCATCGATTTAGGGCCAAGGCCGGCGATCAGGCGCGACAGCTTCAAGGCGTCGCCGCGCGATATGGTGTAATTGTCTATGACGTGCAGCGGGTAGTTGGTCTGTTCGATGAACAGGCGGGCCAGGCCGCGCCAAGACCCGCCGACGGCGTAAAACGTGCGCCCCTTGATCTCCTTGATGAAGGAAAGGCCGTCCAGGTGCCGGGCGATGAAGGACTGGGCTTTTTTGGGCTTGCCCCTGGCTTCCTCGGCCAGCCGCAGGTGGCCCAATGGGGTGGTCGCGTACTGCCCGAAGGCGCCATGGTCGATGACCACCAGATCGAGGCTGCCGCCGCCCAGGTCGCCGAGCAGGCCGTCGGCGTCGGGGACGCCGCTGAGCAGGCCCAGGGCCGCCAGCCTGGCCTCTTCGGCGCCGCTCAACACCTCGACCCGGCAGCCGAAGCGTTTTTCCAGCTGGGCGGCGAAAGCGGGGCCGTCCTTGGCTTCGCGGACGGCGGAAGTGGCCACCACGTCGAGGCGCTCGACCCCCATCGCCCCGGCCAGATGGACGAACCGGGCCATCGCCTCCATGGCCCTGGCGACCCCTTCCTTGTTGAGCTTGCGGCTCTTGCCCAGGCCCTCGCCCAGCCCGCACCGGGCCTTTTCGTTGAACATCGGGATGGGCAGCCTGGTCGGGGTGTCGTAGACCACCAGGCGCACCGTATTGGAGCCGATATCGACGACCCCGACCCGGCCCGCCTTGGCCGGCGGCCCCGGGGAAGCGGCCTTGGGGCCGGAAGAAGCAGGCGTCTTGGCCATCTAAGACCAGTCCTCGTGGGTAGGCCTGTCCTTGGGGATGGAAACGGGGGAAATCACAATATCTGAATTCACTATATATGACTGATACTTCAATATAATGTTACAGTCCGGACAATGAACAAGAAATTTGTTTTAGGTTTGTTTTAGGGGGGAGCGGGCCCGAGCCATGCTGACGGTTCTCGTCACCAACACCAAGGGTGGATGCGGCAAGACGACCATAGCCATCAATCTGGCCGGGGCCTTCGCCAACGCCTCGTTCAAGACGGTGATCGCCGACTGCGACCGCCAGAAGTCGTCGCTGGGTTGGATATCCAGGCGGCCCAAGGGTTTTCCGGCGATCCGCGCCGTCAACTGGGCCAAGGACACTTCCAACCTTCCGGCCAAGACCCAGCGCCTGGTGATCGACGCCCCGGCGGCGTTGCGCCGCAAGCAGGCCGAGGAACTGGTGCGCATGGCCGATGTCATCATTTTGCCGGTCCTGCCCTCGGTGTTCGACGAAAACACCACCTCCAAATTCATCTCGACACTGGAAGGCATGAAGCCGGTAAGGAAGGGCAAGCGGGCGGTGACGGTGGTCGGCAACCGCATCAGGACCAACACCTTGGCCGCCGAGCGCCTGGATGAGTTCCTGATCGGCGAGGGCTACACGGCGGTGGCCCGGCTCCGCGATTCCCAGTTCTACCCGACGACGGCGCTCGGCGGTCTCAGCCTGTTCGACATCAAAACCAAGCGGGCCGCCAACTTCCTGCAGGACTGGCGGCCGCTGCTGGCCTACATCGACCAGGTAACGGAGGAGTTTGATCCCTGAGTGGGGACGCCGAATGGCCGGGATGAAAAGGACATGACTTTCAAAGGACCGCGAA
>JAZFTA010000175.1:0-2963 GCA_036446415.1 Rhodospirillales bacterium
AATCTCCGGAAAAACAGGCATCGCAATATTTCGGGCTGTCGGCGTTTCGGCCTTCCTCGCCGACCGCCCTGTAAAGACCGTCAAATGACAGGAAGGTCAGGGTATCGACGCCGATATGCCGGGCCATCTCCTCGACTCCCAGTTCGGAAGCCAGCAACTCTTCGCTCTTGGGCGTGTCGATGCCGTAAAAACAGGAATGGATTATAGGCGGGCTGGAGACGCACATGTGAATCTCGGCGGCCCCGGAGTTGCGCACCATTTCTACGATTTTCATCGAGGTCGTGCCCCGCACTATCGAATCGTCGACCAGTATAACCCGTTTCCCCTTCATATAGGCGGCGTTGGCGTTGTGCTTCAGGCGCACGCCGAGATGGCGGATCTGGTCGGTAGGCTCGATAAAGGTACGGCCCACATAGTGGTTGCGGATTATACCCAGCTCGAACGGAATTTTCGCTTCCTCGGCGAAGCCGATCGCGGCGGGAACGCCGGAATCGGGCACCGGCACCACCAGATCGGCCTCCATGGGGCATTCACGGGCCAGTTCGGCCCCTATGCGCTTGCGGACTTCATAGACGTTTTTGCCGTCCACGATGCTGTCGGGCCGCGCGAAGTATATGTATTCGAAAACACAGAAACGCGGAGGAGTCTCGACGAAGGGCTTGATGGAGCGCAACCCGTCCTTGTCTATAACCACGATTTCGCCGGGCTCGACGTCGCGAAGCAGCTTGGCGCCGATGATGTCGAGCGCGCAGGTTTCCGAGACCAGTATGTAAGAGCCGTCGATAATTCCGATCGACAGCGGCCGCACGCCCCTGGGGTCGCGTACGCCGATCAGCATGTCCTGGGTCATGGCGATCAGGGAATAGGCGCCGTCGGTTTGCCTTAGGGCGCGGATCAGCCGGTCGACGACGGTCGCCGCCCGGCTGGTCGCCATCAGGTGGATGATGGTCTCGGTGTCGGACGTCGATTGGAATATGCATCCCTTTTCGACCAGCCGCTTCCTGGTCTTATAGGCGTTGGTGAGGTTGCCGTTGTGGGCGATGGCGATGCCCCCGAACTTGAGCTCGGCGAACAGGGGCTGGACGTTGCGCAGAACCGTTTCGCCGGTGGTCGAATACCTGACGTGGCCTATGGCCGTGTTTCCGGGCAGCCTGCCGATTACCTTATGGGAGCCGAAATTGTCGCCGACCAGCCCGAGTTCCCGGTGGCTGTGGAAATGTTCGCCGTTGAACGAGACGATGCCCGCCGCCTCCTGCCCGCGGTGTTGAAGGGCGTGCAGGCCAAGCGCCGTCAGGGCCGAGGCGTCGGCGTAATCGAAGATGCCGAAGACGCCGCATTCCTCGTGCAGGCGGTCATCGTCGCCGGAAAAAGGCCCGGAAAAAAGTATGGAATTGTGTTTGTCGATGTCCGTCATGTTCACTTTACTTAATGCTTTCTATGGCTTTGTCGAGGCCTTTGCGGATGGTTTTCTCATAACCCTCGAGAGGGGCCAGCGCCGGGTTTTTGGGGGTGGTGGTTATCATGCCGCGCAGCCTCTTCTCGGCTTCGCTTGCGGCCCTGTCCTTGGCGCCGCCTATGGCCTTGGCGCCGTTGGCGATGGTCCCCTCGGGGGCCAGCGAGACCAGGAAATCGGCCCCGGATTGAATCAGGGGCAGGGATTTGGCCGAAAGCAGCCATTGGGGCTTTCCCGTGTCGGGGGCCGGTTCCTCGCCGGGCGTGGGCGGCTGATTTCCTTCGGCGGCCTGGGGTTCGGGGCCGTACATCCAGTCCACGGCGATGTATGCCAGGCAGACCACGACGGCCCCGCGGGCCAGCCCGAACAGGAAACCCAGGGCCCGGTCCAGGGCGTTGAAGGCGCTGGACTGGATGGTCCTGGAGACGATGCGGGTGAGCAGGGCCAGCACCACCAGGGTAACGACGAAGATAAGGGTGCCGGCCACGAACGGGGCGACGGTGTCGGGCGAAACCCAGTCGGGAAGTTTTGGAATGCCCTTCATCCACTCGACGGCCCGTGGCTTGACCAGGGGCATGGCGTAAATCGTCGCGAATATGGCGCCGATCCATCCGGCCACTGAAAACACCTCGTGGACGAACCCTCTGGCGAAGGCCAGCAGGGCCGAAAGAAGCAGCACCACGGCGACCGCAAGGTCGGCGATATTCACCCCCAGGCTATCCATGATTGGCCCGCCCTTTCGGTATGGCCCCGGATGTTTCGCCGTCCAGGCTGGGTATTTTCCCGGCCGGCGCCTTGAAGCTGTCAACAAGGTCCGAAAGGTGTGAAATCTCCTCGACCTCCATCCCGCTTTTCCCCTTCCCGCGGCCCTTGCCCGCCTTAGCGCGGCTGGTGGGGGTGACGGCGCGGCAAAAGCCCAGCTTGGCGGCCTCCTTGATACGGGCATCGGCGTGGGCCACGGCGCGTACCTCGCCCGACAGCCCGATTTCTCCGAAGACCACCGTTTCGCCCTGGACCGGAACGCCCCGGGCCGCCGAGACCAGGGCCGCCGCCACCGCCAGATCGGCCGCCGGTTCGGTGATCTTAAGCCCGCCGGCGACGTTGAGGTAAACGTCGTTGCCGCCAAGGGCAAGCCCGGACCTGGATTCCAGCACCGCCATTATCATCGCCAGGCGTCCCGAATCCCAGCCGACCACGGCCCGGCGCGGGGTGGCGTAGGCGCTGGGCGCGATCAACGCCTGGATCTCCACCAGCAGCGGCCTGGTCCCCTCCATGCCGGCATAGACGCATGAGCCGCTGACGTCGCCGGTGCGTTCGTTGAGGAAGACGGCGGACGGGTTGGCGACCTCCCGCAGACCTTGGTCGGTCATCTCGAAGACCCCGATCTCGTCGGTCGGCCCGAAGCGGTTCTTGACGGCCCTGAGTATCCTGAACTGGTGGCTGCGCTCACCCTCGAAGTAAAGCACCGTGTCGAGCATGTGCTCCAACACCCTAGGGCCGGCGATCTGGC
>JAZFTA010000176.1:0-4350 GCA_036446415.1 Rhodospirillales bacterium
ATGCCGGCCTCGGCGGCGGCGGCGGGCATCCCCCACACCACGCTGGTCTTCTCGTCCTGGGTGATGACCGTGCCGCCGGCCTCTACTATGTCCTTCGCGCCGTTCCTTCCATCGGCGCCCATGCCGGTCAGGATCACGGCCAGGACGGCGTTTCCGTAGGCCTTGGCGGCACTGGTGAACATGGGATCGACGGCGGGCCGGCAGAAGTTGATGGGCGGGTCGGTGTTGAGGCGGAGTATCATTTTCCCCCCCCTGTTCTCCACCACCATGTGAAAGTCGCCGGGGGCCAGGTAGATGTTGCCGCCGATGATCTCTTCGCCGTCCTGGGCCTCGCGGCAGGCCCGGCCGCTGGACTTGGCGATGTTCTGGGCGAGGATGGTGGTGAAGGTGGGCGGCATGTGTTGGGTTATGAGTATGGGCTGTTTAAGTGATTTCGGAAGGCCGGCCAGGGACGAAAACAGGGCCTTGGGACCGCCGGTCGAACTTCCGAAAACTATTATTTCAGGCTTTATCTTGGAAGGCTGGCGCAGCTTGATCGGCCCTCTCGGCGCCTTGGGGATTAGTTTATCCGGTTTGTGGTCGCGCTCGATCTTCAAGGGCGCCCTCTGCTTGTTGCGGGAAACCTTGCGCGGCGCGCCCAGGGTCCTGACCTTTTCCAGCAGTTCGCGGCGGAACTCAGCCTCCTTCTTGTCCTTTTCCTTTTTACGGGTGGCCAAGGGGATGGGCAGGTATTCGGCGGCCCCGGCCAGCAATCCCTCCATGCTCGTCTTGACGTTGGAGAAGGTCAGCGTCGAAACCATGACGACCATTACGTCAGGTTCGATTTCCAGTAACTTGGGCAGAGTCTTGAGGCCGTCCCTTTTGGGCAGCCCGATGTCGAGGATAACCACGTCGATGGCGGCCCGCCTCAGGCGGATTGATGCCGCCGTGCCGTTGGGAGCCGTGGTTACGATGTTGATATCCGGCTCCCCTTCGAGGATAGCGGCGGCCCGGTGGCCCACGGTGCCGGTATCGCCGACGATCATCACCCTTATGGCGCCTCCGGATTCGTTTGATGGTGAGTGTTTCGATTCTTTTTCGTTCATTCGAAATTCGTTTTCGGTTGGCTTTTTACAGTCTTGCCATATTAGTAAAGAGCGGGCTTCACCCTCAAGCCAACTATAATGTTCACAAATAACTCCGATCGGAAAACGGCGCGGTGATGAATGTGGCTGAAATCCACGGTGGGACAATTGAAATCAATAGCCGGAAATCAATTGCCGCCGGAAAGTGCTCTAATCCAAGCGGTCCTTCCAGTCAGGGGGAGGGCGTTTATCGATGAAGGAACCGATGCCCTCCCTGGTGTCTTCCAATTCCATGTTCAGGGTCATGGTCTCGTTGGCCAGCTCAAACGCCTCGCCGAGCGGCGCTTCAAGCTGGCGGTAGAACAGCCTTTTGCCCATGGCCACCGCGGCCGGTGACTTGGCGGTGATCTTTTTCGCCATCTCCCCTACCGCCTCGTCCAGTTCGTCGAGCGGCGCCACCTGGTTGACGAGGCCGGCGGCCAGCGCCGTTTGGGCGTCTATGAAGTCCCCCGTCAGCAGCATTTCCATCGCCTTCTTGCGGCCCATGTCGCGGCTTAGGCCGACCATCGGCGTCGAGCAGAACAGACCAAGATTAATTCCCGAAGTGGCGAACCTCGCGTCATCGGCCGCGATAGCCAGGTCGCACATGGTCACCAACTGGCAGCCGGCGGCGGTGGCGACGCCTTGAACCCTGGCTATCACCGGCTGGGGCAGGCGGGTCAGGCTGGCCATTATGGTCGAGCACCTTTCAAACATTTCCTTGATCTCGCCGTGTCCTGAAGGGGAGAGAAGCTCCTTCAAATCGTGGCCCGCCGAAAATGACTTTCCGGCCGCCGATATAACGACCACGCGAACCGATGGGTCGGCGGCTATGGCGTCTATCTCAAGTTTCAGGGCATCCAGCAGTTGGCCGGACAGGGCGTTGTACTTGTCCGGCCGGTTCAGGGTAAGGGTGGCGATATTGTCCCCGTCCAGCCTTAGCAGGACGGGCTCTTGGCCGGCCGGGCCGGGTTTGTTTTCAGAAGAGTGCGTTTTCCCGGTCATTCAGATCCCCGCGAAAGTCGTCCGCCATCTTTTTTTCGAAGGCCAAGTTCGCTTTTTCGGCTTTTTCCGGGTTGTTGTCCAGGCATTCCTGATACTTCTTGGTGTTGTGCATTATGTGACCGGCAAGCCACTCATTGAGGAATTCAAGAGCTTCACCGGCCTTGATGAAGCTGCCGGCCGTCTGAATACATCCTGCAAGGTATTATAATACCGTATACTTAAGCCTTGGTAATAACGTGCTTTTTTGCATTGACATGAGGTTTTCATGTGGCATACTCGGCGCCCCTGGGCTGGCGGTTTTGTCGAACGGGCCACCGCCTTCGGCCTGCGAAAATTTTTAAATCCAGCCAAGATCAAGGATGTGGGATGAAGACCTATTCCGCCAAGCCGTCGGAAATCGAGAAAAAATGGTACGTCATCGATGCCGATGGCGTCGTTCTGGGGCGGCTTTCGGCGCTTATCGCCTCCCGCCTGAGGGGCAAGCACAAGCCGATATACACCCCCCACATTGATTGCGGCGACAACATCATCGTAATCAACGCCGAGAAGGTGCGCCTTACCGGCCGCAAGCGTTCGGACAAGGTTTTCCACTGGCACACCGGCTATCCGGGCGGCATCAAGGGCCGCACCATGGGCGCCATACTGGATGGCGATCACCCCGAGAGGGTGCTCGCCAAGGCCGTCGAGAGGATGATCAGCCGCAATCCGCTGGGCCGCCAACAATTGCGCAAGCTGCATGTTTACGCCGGGACCGAGCATCCCCACCAGGCCCAGAAGCCCGAGGTCCTGGACGTGGCGGCGATGAACCCGAAGAACAAGAGGAGCGCCTGAAAACATGGCCGAGGAAACCAAGACACTGGCCGATCTGAAGGACCTCGTCACCGGCGAGGCGGCCGCCGGTCAGGATCCGGCCTCCGAGGCGCCGCCTTCCGACGCGCCGCCTTCCGAGGCGCCGTCGGCCGAGGAACCAGCCGCTCCGGTCGAACCCGTGATTGACGCCCAGGGCCGCTCGTACGCTTCGGGAAAGCGCAAGAACGCCGTCGCCAGGGTATGGATCAAGCCGGGTAAGGGCAAGATCACCGTCAACGGCCGCGACCAGGAAATCTATTTCGCCCGTCCCGTGCTGCGCATGATCATCGACCAGCCGCTGGTGACGACCGAGCGCAAGGGCCAGTTCGACGTGGTCTGCACGGTCAAGGGCGGCGGACTGTCGGGCCAGGCCGGGGCGGTGCGCCACGGCATCAGCAAGGCCCTGGTCGCCTATGAGCCGGGGCTGCGCCCGGTGTTGAAGAAAGCGGGTTTCCTGACCCGCGATTCGCGCGTCGTCGAGCGCAAGAAGTACGGTCGGGCCAAGGCCCGTCGCATCTTCCAGTTCTCGATACGCTAAGCGCAAGCTACGATTGAAGAATACGAAAAGGGACATCCTGCGGGGTGGCCCTTTTTCTTTTGAACAAATTAACTCGTTGCAGTTTAAAGTATGATATTATCATATGATTGAATAATTTCAGGGACTGCAAAACCATGGCCATGACCCGAAAGACTATCACAATCACCCATCAAATGGATGATTGGGTTAAGGGGCAGGTCGAGTCCGGTAAATACGGCAATGACAGCGAGTATTTCCGCGCCCTTATCCGTAAAGATCAATCCCAAGAGGATAATCTGGAAACACTGCGGAATTTGCTTATCGAAGGCGAACAAGGTGGTTCAAGTAATCGTGGCGTGACTGACATATGGGACGAAGCGGAAGAGCGGCATCTAAAAAGAAATGCCTGAGTATCGGCTATCGAAACTCGCTGAAAGCGATATTGGGGATATCGCTTACTACACAATCGAACAGTTTGGCATCGAACAGGCGCGGACCTATCGGGATTCAATGAGTGCCTGCTTTAATTCCATTGTTGAAAATCCCAGGCTTGGCGGAAAAGTTAATCATATTCGCGAAGGATATCGATGCCTTATTCACCAATCCCATGCCATATTCTACAAAACCGACGGACGCGATATTTTGATCATCCGTGTGTTACACCAAAGTATGTTTGCGCCACGTCACTTATAATCAGATCACCAAGGAAATTCTGAGTCGGGACCGGCACCATGACAGCGACGGTTTTCATCGACGGCGAGGCCGGCACCACCGGCCTTAAGATCAGGGAGCGGCTGGATTGGCGGGCCGATCTCAGGCTCGTTTCCTTAGGCCCCGACGAGAGCAAGTACTTGAATCGCCGGGCCGAAATGCTGA
>JAZFTA010000177.1:0-2503 GCA_036446415.1 Rhodospirillales bacterium
ACGCCGGTGATGTAGTTGGTCAGGGCGTCCAGCCAGACGTACATGATGTGCTCGTCGTCGCCGGGCACCCCAACCCCCCACTTGAAACTGGTCCTCGATACCGACAGGTCATGCAATCCGCCTTTGACGAAGCTGACCACCTCGTTACGCCGCGTCTTGGGCAGGATGAACTCGGGATTGTCGTCGTAGAATTTAAGCAGCCTGTCGCCCCATTCGGACAGCTTGAAGAAATAGCTGGGCTCCTCGACCCATTCCACCTCGGCCCCCGACGGCGCCACCTTTTTGCCGTCCGCGGTTTCGCTAAGTTCGCTTTCGGTGTAGAACGCCTCGTCGCGCACCGCGTACCATCCGGCATAGGAGCCCGCATATATCTGTTCCCTGTCGACCAGGCGCCGCCACAAATCCCGGCAGGCCTTTTTGTGGCGCTCCTCGGTGGTGCGGATGAAGTCGTCGTGGTTGAAGTTCATGAAATCCGCCAGCTCACGGAAGTTCTCGGAAACCTTGTCGGTAAAGGCTTTCGGCTCCATGCCGGCGGCCTTAGCCGAGGCTTCCACCTTCTGGCCGTGTTCGTCGGTGCCGGTCAGGAGCTTTACGTCGTAACCGTCAAGCCGCTTGAAGCGGGCCAGCACGTCGCAGGCCAGCGTGGTGTAGGCGTGACCGATGTGGGGGGCGTCGTTGACGTAGTAAATGGGCGTCGTAACGTAATATCGCTTGGACCCGGCCATGTGGACTTTTCTCCCAGGGAAAAGGCTTTAGCAGGTTTTAGGAGCGGACAGCGTTCTCCAAGGCGAGGATGGAGCCGATAAACACCTGCTTGCGGTCCAGGTTGACGCTATCGGTCCGGGCCAGCAGGCGGGTGACTTTCTCCCATACCCCGAGCCAACAATCAAGGCCGCCGGCCTGGGCCAGCCGGGCCATCAGTTCACCATCATCTTCCCCGAAACCGGCGCCGCCGCCACCGCCAGGGTCAAAGCGGCGGTGGGCGGCGAACATGACCAGACGCCCCAGCCACCGGGTCAGCAGTTCACTGACCGTGTGGAAGGTATCGCCGGCTCCGATCCCGCCTACCCTGTCGCCCATCGAGTGAAGGGCTGAAACGTCGAGCCCGCCCATGGTGTTCAGGGTGTTCAAGATAGCCATCAGGTCGCGGTAAAGCTCCACCCCGCCCTCCTTGGCAAGGCCAAGGGCGCGGCCGATCGAACCTTCGGCGAGGCCGGCCAGTTCCCCTATCTCGCCCGCCGTCAGGTCCGGGAGGTATTCCCTTACCAGCCCCGCCACCTCGTTTTCGGCCAGGGGTTTGAGCTGCAACCGCCTGCATCTTGAACGGATAGTCGCCAGCAGTCTTCCCGGGGCGTGGCTGACCAGCAACAGCAGGGCTCTCGGCGGCGGTTCCTCGAGGACCTTGAGCACGGCGTTGGCCCCATGACGGTTCATTTCGTCGGCGCAGTCGATGATTACCACCCGCCACCCCCCTTCGGCGGATGTGAGGCCGAGGAAAGATCCTATTTGGCGTACGTCATCGACCACTATCTCGGTACGTAGCTTGCCCTTGTCGTTCAAGCTCCTCTCGACGGTGATCAAATCGGCGTGGCCGGCGGCGGCGGTGCGGCGGAATACGGGGTTATGGGGTGAAAGGTAAAGGGGACCAGACCCGTCAACAGACCCGTCAACAGGCCCCTCGACTGGCAATTCGCCGGCGAAAAGCCCCCCTGCCCCATCCCCGCCGTTGGCCAGAACGAAACGGGCGAAACGGTGGGCCAGGGTCGCCTTGCCTATGCCGCGCCGCCCGGCGATCAGCCAAGCGTGGGGCAGACGGCCGCTGGAAAAGGCCTCATGGAGGGCGAGTTCGGCCTCTTCATGGCCTTGCAAATCGGGATTTTGGCGGGGCGGCGGCCATTCCTCACCGTCCTGTCCGCCATCGTATGCCTTCATTTCCAGGATACTCCCAGACGCCCGGATACGGTTTGGCGCACCGCTTCGCTCACCTCGTCGATTGTCCCCCTGGCGTCTATCACCTGGCAACGTTCTTCCTCGCGGGCCGCAATTTCCAGGAAACCGTCGCGCAGCCGTTGAAGAAAGTCCACTCCCATGCGCTCGTAGCGGTTTTCGTCGCCCGACGCCGAGACCGCCCGTTTAAGGCCTATTTCCACGGGCAGGTCGAGGATTATGGTCAGATCGGGGGAAAACCCGCCGACCACCAGACGGTGCAGCCGCCTCACCACCTCCAGGTCCAGACCCTGGCCATAGCCCTGATAGGCGATGGTGGAATCGGCGAAACGGTCGCATACGACCCAGCTTCCCGATTGAAGCGCCGGATGTACGGTTTGTTGCAGGTGTTCGTTCCTGGCCGCGTTATGTAAAAGCGCTTCGCTAAGGGAATCCCAGCGGTCGACTTCGCCTTCCACCAGCAACCGGCGGATTTCCTCGGCCCCCGGGGCGCCGCCGGGCTCACGGGTGACGACTACATCGAAGCCGGCGCCGCCAAGCCCCTCGGCGAGGCGTT
>JAZFTA010000178.1:0-4080 GCA_036446415.1 Rhodospirillales bacterium
TCGTGGTCGGGACACGGCTGTTTTAGCCATTCTCCCCATTCTCAATCAAAAGCTGGATATATCCGCCCACCCGAACCATATTAAACGGGAAGCGATGAATTAATAATTTGATGGGTTTCCCAATAATCCGGCCATAATATAGAATTATGCCTGGATTTCAGCCAGGGAACCGAGCCCCAAAACTATGCCCGAGAAAGTTACAACCACGACCCCCAGGATTCTCGTGCTAAACGACAACATCGTCCACCGCGACGAAGTGAAAAAGGTGCTTTCGCGCCTATATGAGGTGAATCTATTTGACGACGACAACGTGGCCCTCGACGCCATGCACGCCAATTCTCCCGATATCGTCGTTGTCGACGAGCATATGCTGTCAGACGGATCAAGCCATTTCCTGGACGAAAAGCGCAAATCAGAGAACCTGAACAGCGTTCCCTACATTATCATCGGCAAAGGAGGCGTGGCCGAAAAGCCCGACGCCATAGGCGGTGACGGACCGGCGGCCTATCTGAAAAAACCGTTTACCGAGAACAATCTCCTCAACCAGGTGGCTTCTTCGATGAGCCATAAGGTGGAGGACGAGTGGACCAGCCTGCCTCCGGTTCAAAGGTCGACGCTTCAAAATACGGTTAAGGAGTTTCAGGGCATCTCCGAAGCCATCGACAAAGGCGAACCGCTGGACATCGAATCCGCTCATGAAAGCTGTGAACCGCTGGTTGAATCCATAAACAACAACCAATATCAAGGGATTCTTGACAGCGTCAAGGGCCATCACAACTACACCTATGTCCACTCGCTTAGGGTCGCCACCTATCTTTCGATCTTCGGCCACGCCATTGGTATGAGGGACGATGAACTCCTGACCCTGGCGACGGGCGGCCTGCTGCACGATGTAGGCAAGATGGTTACGCCCCAAGGCCTGCTCAACAAACCCAGCCGTCTCGAGGACGATGAGTGGAAGGTGATGAAGGGGCATGTGGAGCACTCCAAGGAAATTCTCGACCGTACGCCGGGGGTTAACAGGGGCATTAAGATAATCGCCGAACAGCATCACGAGAAACTGGACGGAACCGGATATCCGCTCGGCCTGAAGGACAAACAACTGAACGATCTGGCCCGGATGTCGGCGATCGTCGATATCTTCGGAGCCCTTACCGACGTCCGGTCATACAAGGCCGCGTTCCCGCCGGAAAAGGCCTTCGCCATCTTGGAGGAAATGGAAAGCGGGCTGGACCAAAGCCTGGTCAAGAAATTCCGGAAAGTCTTCGAAAGCACCTAATAGGGGCGGCGAGCGGCCCGTGTCAGGTAAATTGCGCCGGGTTCAGGGCCGGGCCGGCCTCCATCCTTCGACCCGCGCCATGACTTCCTTTATTTTCTCCGGTGATAGTCTCTTGATGAGGGTCTTGCGGTTCTCTTCGGACGTTTTGTCGCCTTGACGAGCCGCCAGCGTCACCCAGAACAGGGCCTCCGCCTCATCCTTCTCGATGCCCTCGCCCACGGCGTAGCGCCTGCCGATATGTCTCTGAGCCTTGGCGTAACCCTGCTTGGCGGCCTTCAGGAACCACTGCGCCGCCGACTTTTTATCGGCCGGGCCGGCAATGCCGTCGCGGGAGATCTTGCCCATGTTGTACTGGGCCTTGTCGAGGCCCCGCAGGGCCGCCCTTTCAATCCAATGACGGCCCTTGGCATCGTCCTTGGCGACCCCGTGGGCGTACAGATACATCTGGCCCAGCGTGTATTGGGAGCGGGCAAGCCCCAATTCAGCCGCCTTGGTCATCCAGGATACGGCCTTTTCATGTTCTTCATCGGCCCCGGACCCGAAAAGGTAGCTGCTGGCCAGGTTGTGCAAGGCCTCCGGCATGTCCTGCCCGGCCGCCTTGAGCCACCATTGGACGGCTTTTTTCTTGTCCGCCGGAACCCCGCGGCCCTGATCGTAGATGATGCCGATGTTGTATTGCGCCCGGGCGTCGCCCTTTTCGGCCAATGGCTTCCATATTTTCAACGCGGTGATGAAATCGGTGCGCTGATAGGCGGCATGTCCTTCCTCGAATGAGCCGGCCCAGGCCGGGACAACGGCCGACAAAACCAGCACGGCAATGGAAAATACCGCCCCGATTGCAACTTGGTTGCTATGCCTGTTACGCAAATTCATTGCTATACCTCTAAAAAGCCCCTTCTCTTTTGATAGGCCCGATCATCCGGACATCGCCGGGAATTTGGAGTTCCTGGCCCTAAGCATTTCGATCAGGCCGACAACGCCGCGCTTGCGCAACAGTGCCGCGAATTCCGATTTCTGGGTCATCAGCATGGATATCCCTTCGACCCCGATATCGACGATCTTGAAGCCGTTCCTTGACTTACGGACGGAGAAGTCGGCCCGGATCGCCTTGCCGCCGCCGGGCTGTTCGATCAGGGTGCGCACATAAATGCCCTTTTTGCCGGAATCGATGGTTTTGACGATCTTCAGAGTCTGGCCGGAGTAACCGCCAAGGCGGGAGGAATATATTTTCAACATCCATTCGCCGAAAAGCTTCTGATATTCATCCTGCTGGGCAGGCGACATTTTTCTCCAGTAACGTCCCACCACGAATTTACCAATGGTTTTTATCGCAAAACCATTGTTAAGCAATTTGCGGAAACGGGCTTCACGGTCCTCCAGCGTGATGGAGGTGTCGCCAAGCATTTCGGCCGCCTTGTTGGCAAGGTCCTGGATGAAGGCCGCCGCCTCGACATTTTCGGCGGCGTCGGCGAATGGGGCCGGCAAAACAAGAAAAAAAGCCGCAATAACGGAAATTCTACTGAAAGCTCTCACATCGCCCCTCTCGAAAAACAACACCATTAAAAACGCAGTTACGGGAACGATGCCCCATTGCGCAAGTCCCGGATTATTCCAATTTCAGTCATTTCTGGCAACCCAGTGGTAAAAATCTAACATATGTTAGATTCTTACCACTAGCTAAAACAAATCAACGCAACGCCTCGGCTTCCAGTATCAGGGTGACTTCGTCGCCGATGCCGCCGATCCCGAATTTCATGCCGAAATCCGAACGCTTTATCATTCCCGTGGCGGAAAAACCAACCGCCGATATTTCTTTTTTGGTGGGATGGGGCCCGGCCTTGTTCAGGGTCACGTCAAAGGTCACTGAACGGGTCACGCCAATAATGGTCAGATCGCCCGTAACCGTGCCCGTATTTTCGCCGGTCTTCTCTGCCTTGGTGCTTAAGAAGGTCATGGCCGGGAATTCCAGGACATTGAAGAAATCCGGCGAACGCAGGTGATTGTCGCGCTTGACGAGGTTGGTGTCGACGCTGCTGGTATCCACTGTCACGTTGATCCTGCTTTTTTCCGGATTGTCGGAATCAAAAAGGATTTCACCGGATATCTTGTTAAAGCGCCCATGAATATTGGAAAGACCGAGGTGGGAAATCTTGAACCCGGCGTAGAAATGAGAACTGGCAACGTCGATTACATAGCGCTCGGCGGCGCCGGCCGAAGCCGGCAGGCCAACCCCAACCGCCAAAGCCAGAACGGCCAACAAACGAAAGCGTGTCATTAAACCCTCCTAAAAAATTTTATCCAGGATAACCGTCTTCGCCGACTGAAGAAAGATAAGCCAACGCAACGCTGACAACCACCGGAACCATGCAGATCAGGCCCAGAACCACCGGCCTCAAGGCATCCGAGACGCCCCCGCCGCCTAAGGGGATTCTTTTTGCGATTATGTCGGAATAAAAAATCAACAACAGAAAAGACAGCGTCTCCACCGGGGCGAGGGTGAAAAAAGCCATCTGCCCGACCAACGCGGTCAACATTCCGGCCCCGCAAAACAAAGCCGCCGAGCCGAAAACAAAACGGACCCCCGGCCAGTTCCAAAGCATGAACCCGCCGGCCGCCGCGGCCAGGGCGAAAGCCGTTTGGGAAATGGAGGCCGAAAACCCGATCAGGGCCACCGCCCCGGTCCCGAGAGATGCCGTCAATAACATAACCGAAGGCGTCAACCCGTCGTTAGAGCGCCTATAAAGGCGGTAGGTCACGACGATTGCGGCGGTGGCCAGTAGGCCGAGACGCATTACCCCCGA
>JAZFTA010000179.1:0-7127 GCA_036446415.1 Rhodospirillales bacterium
AATCAAGGGTTTATAGAGATTCGCGACCCTACAAGACCCTGCGCGGCCCCCGCGGCGGCATGATCCTCGGCAATGACCTTGAACTTGGCAAGAAGATCAATTCCGCCGTCTTCCCCGGCCTGCAGGGGGGGCCTCTGATGCATATTATCGCGGCCAAGGCGGTGGCCCTGGGCGAAGCCCTAACTCCCGAATTCAAGACATATTCAAGGACCGTCGCCCAAAACGCCAAGGTCCTTGCTTCGGTGCTGGTGGAAAGGGGCCTGGATATAGTTTCAGGGGGGACCGACACCCATCTGTTGCTGGTTGACCTCAGGCCCATGAAACTCACCGGCAAGGCCGCCGAGGCCAGTCTCGAGAAGGCTTATATGACCTGCAACAAGAACGGCATTCCGTTCGATCCCCAAAAGCCGATGGTGACTTCCGGCATCCGTCTGGGTACGCCGGCGGGCACCACGCGGGGCTTCGGGCCGGCCGAATTCCGCCGGGTCGGTGAGCTGATAAGCGACGTACTGGACGGACTGGCGGCCAATCCCGAAGACAACGGCGCGGCCGAGGCCGAAGCGCGCCGGAAAGTCGGGGAGCTATGCCGGCGGTTTCCGATTTATTCTGATGTATAACCGGGGGAGGACCTAAATCAATGCGTTGTCCGTTTTGCGGCCACGGCGATACCCAAGTCAAGGATTCGCGCCCGACCGAGGAAAAAGCCTCTATCCGCCGGCGGCGTTACTGCCCGTCCTGCGGATCGCGCTTCACGACCTTCGAGAGGGTCCAGCTAAGGGAGCTTTCGGTCCTTAAAAGCAACGGAGAGAAGGTTATATTCGACCGGGAAAAGTTGATGCGCTCCCTCAAGATCGCGCTGCGCAAACGCCCCGTCGAGGACGAGCGGATAGAGCAAATCGTCAACGGCATACAGCGGCGCCTGGAAACCCTTGGCGAAAGCGAGATACCGACCAAGGTCATAGGCGAAATGGTCATGGACAACCTGGCCAACTTGGATCAGGTGGCCTATGTCCGTTTCGCCTCGGTTTACCGCAATTTCCGCGGAGCGGAGGATTTCGAGGACTTCGTGGGAAAATTGGGTGGCGACGAAGACGGCCACTAAGGACAAAGACACCCGGCACATGCTTTCGGCGCTGGCCCTGGCCCGGCGGGGGCTGGGCCGGGTGTGGCCCAATCCGGCGGTCGGTTGCGTGCTGGCCCGCCAGGACCGGGAGGGCAGGGTGGTCGGGCGCGGCTGGACCCAACCCGGCGGACGACCCCATGCCGAGACCGAGGCCCTCGGGCGGGCCGGCCTAAAGGCCCGTGGAGCGACCGCTTATGTCTCATTCGAGCCCTGCGACCACCAGGGCCAGACCCCCCCCTGTTCACAGGCTCTCATCGAGGCCGGTGTCCGCCGGGTGGTAATCGCCGCCCGCGATCCCGACCCCAGGGTTTCGGGCAAAGGGATTTGCCGTCTCAAGGAGGCCGGCATAGAGGTCGTGGAAGGCGTCCTCGCCGACCAGGCGCGGCGGCTTAACCTGGGCTTCATCCTCAAGGTGACCGAGGGGCGGCCCTTGTTTTCCCTAAAACTGGCGACCGACAGGCATGGAAGTATCCCGGCCCCCGGAGCCCGGGAAAAATGGGTCACCGGACCGCTTGCCCGCCAACGCGGCCATCTCTTGAGGGCCGAGCACGACGCCGTCCTGTTCGGCATGGGCACCGTCCTGGAAGACGATCCCGAGTACACCTGCCGGTTGGCGGGAATGGAGGAAAGGTCGCCGCTCCGGGTTCTTCTGGACTCTGAACTTAGGTTAGCTCCTTCCTCCAAACTGTTGAGAACCATAGGAAAATCCCATCTATTGGTGATCGCCGGATCGGACGCCGGGGGCTCGGACGCATTCACCGCCCTTGCCGACGCCGCATCTTCAAACCCAGGCAATTTTGAAATAACAGTGGCCGGAAAAAGCGATGAAAACGGCCGCCCGGCCGCTCAGTGGGTGGCCTTGGAACTGGGCCGCCGCGGATTGACCAGGGTCCTGGTCGAGGCCGGTCCAAAGGTGGCGTCGGCCTTTCTTAAAGCCGGCCTTATTGACTGTGTATACTGGTTCCGTGCAGAAAAGGACCTTGGCGCGGCAGGCGTACCGGCCGCCGCCGGTATTGACGCCCTGAAACTGGATAAAACCGAGGTGATCGAAATGGGCGGCGACATTCTTGAAATCTACGGCCGGAACTGAGCAGCGGATATGTTTACTGGGATCATCACCGATATGGGAGAGGTTCGCGCCGTTAAGCGTAACGGCGATACCCGTTTTGAATTCACCACCAACTACGATGCCGGCGGCATTGATATCGGGGCCTCCATATGCTGTTCCGGGGCCTGCATGACGGTAATAGAAAAAGGAAGCGGATGGTTCGCGGTGTCGGCATCGGGCGAAACCCTGTCAAAGACCACCCTTGGCGGCTGGAAGGAAGGAACGCCGGTGAACTTCGAGCGGGCCATGAAGGTGGGAGACGAGCTTGGCGGACATATCGTGTCGGGACACGTGGACGGCGTGGCCCGCCTTGCAAGCATCGAAGGGCAAGGTGATTCGCTGAAATTCGTCTTCGAGGCGCCGGGCGCCTTGAAGCGGTTTATCGCGGCCAAGGGCTCGGTGGCCCTGGACGGGATATCGTTGACGGTAAATGATGTGGAAGGGGCGCTCTTTTCGATCAACATCATACCCTACACCCAACAAGTCACGACCTTCGGCTCTCTTGGCGAAAATGATAACGTAAACCTGGAAATCGACATGCTGGCGCGATATGTTGCGCGCCTTCTTGAAGGATAGAATCAGTGCCTTATTCCCAGCACCTGGCCAACATTGATGAAATAATCGAGGACGCCCGCAACGGACGGATGTTCATACTGGTCGATGACTTGGAACGGGAAAACGAAGGCGACCTTGTAATTCCCGCCCAGATGGCGACGCCCGAAGCAATCAACTTCATGGCCAAATACGGCCGCGGCCTGATTTGCCTGGCCTTGACCTCGGGACGTATCCGGGAGCTGGACCTGCCGCCCATGGCGCGGGACAATGCGTCCCGCCATGCCTCCGCCTTCACCGTCTCCATAGAGGCCCGCCAAGGCGTGACCACCGGCATTTCGGCATCCGACAGGGCATGCACCATCGCCGTCGCCATCGCCCCCAACAAGGACAAGGACGATATCGCGACCCCCGGTCATGTATTTCCCCTTGAGGCCCGCGACGGAGGAGTGCTGGTCCGGGCCGGCCACACCGAAGCGGCGGTTGACGTATCGAGGCTGGCCGGCCTCAACCCTTCCGGCGTCGTATGCGAAATAATGAACGATGACGGCACCATGGCCAGGATGGAGGATTTGATCGAATTCTCCAAAAGCAAGGATATCAAGATCGCCACCATAGCCGATCTGATCGCCCACCGCCTGCGTCACGACCGCATTGTCGAACGCAGGCTGGAAACGGACCTGCACAGCATCTACGGCGGCACCTTCTCGATGCGCGTCTACGTCAACCAGATCGCCCACGCCGAACATGTGGCGCTGGTCAAGGGCGATATCTCCGGCCATGAACCCGTCCTGGTGCGCATGCACGCCCTGAACATTCTCGATGACGTTCTGGGGGACAACAGCGCCGGCAAGGCGTACGAACTCCGCCAATCGATGAGGATGATCGCCGAAGTGGGCCGCGGCGTCGTGGTGCTCATACGCGAGCCCCGCCCGACCAGCCTGTCCGATAGGGTGCGCTCGAAAATAGACCCCAGCGAACCCCCGGCGGTAGAGCTTCGCGATTACGGCGTCGGCGCCCAGATTTTGCTCGACCTGGGAATCAAGGATATGATCTTGTTGTCGAATACCAAGCGTACTATCGTTGGCCTTGAGGGCTATGGCTTAAGCGTCGTGGAACAACGGCCCATCCCTTCGGAAGAGGCCTAGCAAGCAGCTAGGGTCCTGGGAACATGATTGAAAGCCAGAATATTCTCGTTATCGACTCCCGTTTTTACGAGGACATCTCGGACCAACTGTGTAAAGGCGCGATCGCCGTTCTCGACAGGGAAGGCGCCCCATACGAAACCATTTCCGTGCCGGGGACGTTTGAAATACCGGCCGCGGTGCGTTTCGCCATCCGTTCAATGGAGGTCCGTTCGGCGGTATCGGGATATGCCGGTTTCATCGTGCTTGGCTGCGTCATCAGGGGCGAGACCGATCACTACGAGCATATATCGCGCCAGACCTGCCGGGCGCTCATGGACCTTTCGGTCAATTACTCCATTGCCATGGGGTTCGGAATTTTGACCTGTGAAAACCACGAACAGGCCATGGACCGGGCCGCCGTGGACCGGATGAACAAGGGCGCCGACGCGGCCAACGCCTGCCTTAGGATGATCGAACTCAAGAAGACCCTCCGGTTAGTGCTGAGATGAACGCCGCCGACGAGGCCGCCGTTAAATACAGCGGCAAGGAATTTGAGGTCCGAAAACGCAGCACGGCCCGGCTCGCCGCCGTCCAGGCCCTTTATGAAATGGACATCGCCGGGGCCTCTCTCGACTCGGTGCTCCGGGAGTTTCTCCTCAACCGCTGGAACTCCGTCCCCCACGGTCAGGCGGATGAACCGGACGGCGAGGATGAAAAGGAGGAGCTGGTAGCTCCCGACCGCGGGATGTTCGACGACCTGGTGCGCGGGGTCTCGGAAAGGATTGAAGAGCTGGACGGGATAATCGAAGAATCCTTGAGCGATGAATGGCCGCTGGACCGTCTGGAGGTGGTCTTGAAATGCATCCTCAGGGCCGGCGCTTATGAGTTATTGGCGCGGCCCGACATTCCCATCCCGGTTGTAATTTCCGAATACCTGGAGGTCGCGCACGCCTTTTACGCCGCCAAGGAACCCGGACTGGTAAACGGAGTCCTCGACCATCTGGCGCAAAGGTTGCGTACAGATGAAATAAAGGCGAGGAAATAAAGGCGAAATGAAAAAACAACACAAATGAACCGGATGGTGGGGAAAAAACGGAAAATAGGCGAATTCGAACTCATCGAGAGTTATTTCGCTCCGCTCTCCGCCGCCGAGCCGGGAGCCTTCAACCTTACCGATGACGCCGCCGTGTTGGAGGTGGAGGAAGGCAACAGGCTTGTCGTTACAACGGATATCCTTATCGCCGGCGTTCATTTCCCTGATCAGGCCGAACCCGAGGACATCGCCGCCAAAAGCCTCAGGGTAAATCTTTCCGACCTCGCCGCCATGGGCGCCGAGGCCAGGGCCTATACCCTTTCCCTGGCCCTGCCCAAAGACCTGAACGTTACCTGGCTGAAAAGGTTTTCCAAGTCCCTGGCGGCCGAACAGGAGAATTTCCAGGTAACCCTGATCGGCGGCGACACGGTGGCCACCCCGGGACCGCTGAGTTTAAGCATTTGCGCCATTGGGACCGTGATCGAGGGAGCCGAGCTGCGGCGCAACCAGGCCCATGGCGGAGACGCCGTTTACGTGTCCGGGACGATCGGCGACGCGGCCCTGGGCTTAAAGGCGCTCGGGGGGGAATTGAAGGGCTTGTCGCCGGTCCATGAAGGCTTTCTGCTGGACCGCTACCACCGCCCGGAGCCGCGCCTTGAGTTGGGCCGGCGTTTGGCCGGAGTGGCCGGCGCGGCGATTGACGTTTCCGACGGACTGGCGGCCGATCTCGGCCATATATGCGCCGCCTCGAAGGTCTCGGCGGCCATCGAGGCGTTCATGGTCCCCCTGTCCGAGGCCGCCAGATCGGCGTTGGAAAAGGGCGCCTCATCGATTGCGGCGGTCCTGGGGGGAGGGGACGACTATGAGCTTCTTTTCACGGCGCCGCCCAAGGCGGCCTTGGACATTGAGCGCATTTCGGCGGAACTGGGCCTTCCCATTACCCCCATAGGGCATATCAAGGAAGGAAATGACGGCGGCGGAGTCACCGTGGTTGACGAAAATGGAAACCAAATTGCCCTTCCCGATAACGGATACCGGCATTTTTGATTTTGTTTGCATGGTAGGACTTTTCAGGCGGCCTCCAACCCGTGATAATGCCTTCAACGTGCACCAACCCTCGAAGCCCATGATCATTGAAGCGATGATATGTTAAAAAAGATTCTAGGAATAATCGGCGGCCTGATGATGATCGGCGGCACCATCTTCGCCGTACTGGCGTGGCAGGAAGTTGGACCCTTCTCCAAGGACGTGGCTGTCGAGGAAGCGGATGGAGAAAAGCCGGTCATTGACGAGCCCCCCAGGTTCATCGACATGGACCCGCTGGTGATACCCATATTCCAGGGTGACAGGGTGGCCGCGACGATACAGATTCAGCTTAAACTGGAGGCCCTGGGCGCCGACAACGAGGAAAGGATCATAAAACTCATGCCCCGCCTCAGCGACGCCTTCGTCAGCGACCTTTATTCGTTCATTCCCCGTCTTCTGAAAAAAGAGGAACGCCTGGACGTCTCCATCCTCAAACAACGCATTCAGATGGCCGCCGACAAGATCACCGGCCAGGGCGTAGTCAAAGAGGTCCTGATCCAGTCAGTGATCGACCGGCCCGGACGATAAGGCGGGGGAGGGTGGAATGGCCCCCCATCCAGCTTTAAGTCTTTGATTTCACCGTATTTTTCCCGCCAGATTGGCCATAATCCGGTTAAAAACCTTATCATTTGTTATCATTCTTATCATTTTCAGGTTTTTGCGCCACCCTTCGAGACGCTTCGCTCCTCAGGGTGAGGAAATGATTTTTGCGTCATACACCACCCTCATCCTGAGGAGGGCCGAAGGCCCGTCACGAAGGGCCTAATCAAAGAAGCCGAGGAACGAGCCGAACCGCTCGGTCATTTTCTCGGGCCCCGCCGCCCTGGCCACCTTGGAGAATGCGTCCTCCGATTTAGGCCCGATCCAGCCGTCCTCTTTCAGGGGCTTCCACTTGTCCTTGCCGAAATGTGATGAGCCCAGGTCGTTTACGGTCTCCTGCAAGACCGATGATTCAACCCTGGGCGAGCGCTCCGAAAGCCCGGCCTTGGGATCGCGGAACAGCGGGCTCATTGTTTTGGCGGTGAACTTGCCAAGCCCGCCGGCCTCGTTCTTCTTTTGCGAATGGCGCGCGTTCCTGGTAAAATCCCTGAACCGGCC
>JAZFTA010000180.1:0-9034 GCA_036446415.1 Rhodospirillales bacterium
GGTTAATAGATCGGTGGTAAACGTCGCTATGCCGCAACACCTTGGAAGATAATTACCTACCAGCACAATGGATCTCAATTAATCCTCCTCTTTTTCAAGAACCCTGATCCGGGCCACCCTATTGTTTTCCGTCATACTTATTGCCCCAAGTTCAATTTCCTCATCGACCATTCGGTCCAATTGAACCACCACTCCACGGCCCAACTTCAGGAGTTGGCTTTCCGTATATATTCCGTATGAAAGGTGAGGATTGTAAATCTAGTTATCTAACCCATTGAAAACATTGGCGTCCCCTACGGGATTCGAACCCGTGTTGCCGGCGTGAGAGAGTGGTTTAGTGCTTTTGTATATCCAGTGCCCCTGAAATTACATCTCCAATTTTGTTTGCAGCCTTAAGGGCGGGATCAACGTCAACATGGGCGTATCGTTGTGTCGTACTAGCCTGGGTATGGCCTAAAAGGCGGCCAATTACAGGGAGGTTCATTCCTTGGGCGACACCAATGCTGGCGGTGGTATGGCGGAGGTCGTGAAGACGCACATCATTCAGGCCAGCCCGTTCCCGGATACGGTACCAGGGGTGTCGGAGGTCGCTGAGAGGCTTCCCGGCTACGCGTCCAGCGATTATGTAAGGATTTTCCGAGGCCTGGGGGAGGGCTCTTAACAGGTCGAGCACTTTGATAGCGGTTTCGCTGAGATAGATAAGTTTGGCGCCCGTTTTGCTGTCGGGAAGGCGAATAATCAGGCTGTCCCAGTCCACCCACTCCCACCGGGCTCCAAGAATTTCACTTAGCCGCGCGCCCGTCAGTAGCAGCAATTGAATGGCGGCAACCATATGCGGAGTCTCGGTTTGAGCTGCCAAGCTTTCCTTCAGAGCCTTGCCAAGCCGTCTCAGTTCATCCGTATTGAGAAAGCGTTCCCGTGATTTCTCCCGGTACTTTTCCACGTGCCGGCAAGGGTTCATGCCGTCGGGCCGCAGTCCCCACCGTTCGGCCAGGTTGAACATCTTGGACAGCACGGCAATGGCCCGGTTCGCCTGGTAGGGGCGTTTCGCCATACGGCGGTGAAGCCTATAAACATCGTCACGGCTGACATCGATCACCTTTTTCGAACCCATGGCCGGCTTCACATACATCCGCCAAATCTGCTTGTAATGCTGGGCCGTGCTTTCCTTTCTGTATGAGAGGTGATCCCTCTCGAAACGTTTCCATAGTTCTTCCATCGTATCGGCGTTTCGAAAGGAAAGTTTTTGGCCTTGGGGGTCCTTGCCGTCTGCCACCGCCCCGTGGACCTGTCTGGCGATGTTCCGGGCCTGGTCCAGGGTGATGGCGCCGTGGGTGCCGATCAGATACCAACGCTGCTGAGCCCTCCGCCCCCCGCCCTTGGTGCGGTATTTGAGGACGTATTTTCGTTTGCCGCTGGGTAGAATCTTGACGCCAAAGCCTGGCTGTTGGCTGTCCCAGAGAAATTTGGGTTTGTTGCCGGGCGGCTCGTTCTCGATCAATGTTTTGGTCAGGCGCGACATTAGTGGAAGGCTCTTTTCGGTGGTTGCTATAATTCATGCTATATCAGCCCGATCCAAGATAGCAACCACATAGCAACCACATCTCAGAGTAAAAGAGGGGAGAGGCAAGTAAAAAAGAGCATTTTTTTCGTCGAAACAACGCCTATTAACCATATGATATCATAGCATATAATGGCAACAGATGGTAATGGATGGCAAGCTGTGGGAAGGCGGCGGATTTCAGTCAAAATTTAACTTTTAATCAGTAGGTCACAGGTTCGATCCCTGCAGCGCCTACCAAATAAATCAAGGGGTTGGCCGGGAACGGCTGGCCCCTTGTTTTTGTACAGCAACCAATTAGCAACTTCTGGGTGCGATTTCGTGGTCTATCAGGCCCTCGGACCTGCTGAGATATCTGAAACACGCCTGTATGTGCCTTAAATCGGCTTGCAGGGGCATGTTCCCCCACCCGTCCAGTGAGCGCAGGCGCCGGTCCAATCGCGTTCACTTACGGCACCGGTTTTAGAGAAATAATCTTCCCGGCCAAACCCATGAACAAAGCCCCGACGCCGACGGCAGGGCTTTGTTCATGGACGCCCAAGGGAAAATGCCCTATTTGCCCTTTGACTTTTTCTTCAGTTTTTTTAGCGCCTTTTGCAGCTTCTTTATTTTTTTCGCCTGCTTCTCGGCTTTTTTGGCGAGGCTGGTGGAATGCTTGAATTCCTCCATGATGTTTTTTGCAAGGCCCTTGAAATCTTTTCGGAGGCTCACTTTATTTGATTTTTTCTTAGCCACTCATCGATCTCCTTACCCGGATACGTTAACAGACATTTCCCAGATAACCTTAAAATCCGCGGCAATAGTACCCAGATCCCACCGCCATTGTAATAGCTTTCCTTGCGATGCCTTTTGACAGCCCAGTCCGTCCTCCGGCGTCACCTCGTAAAACAACCGTGAGGCTGCTGACGGGCGGTTTTTCCGCGATCATCGCCCTGATAGATTTCTTGGCGCCACCACCTAGATGATACTTAAGCGGCATGGCTATAACGTGCCGGAGGCCGAAAACGGATCTTCAGCGTTGCCGGGACATGGGGAGCGGATGGAAAAAAAAGTGCGGATGAATTAGAATACAGTATATCGGCTATATTACGGCTTCTCGGAGATTGATCGTAATTCCAAGCGGAATCTTGAGCGGCTTGTTCGTTTAATAATAGCTGGCCAAAGGGGGAGGACTTGGGGAACGAGGCAACAGTCTACATAATAGATGATGACGTGGGTGTCCGGGAAAGCCTGAGCACGGTGTTGGTTCGCGCCGACTTCAAGGTGGATCAGTTCTCGTCGGCCAAGGATTTTCTGGATTTCTATGTCCCCAGCCTGTTCGGTTGCATCCTCCTCGATATCCGCATGCCGGAAATGGACGGGATCACGCTGCAATCCGAGCTGATAAAGCTCGGTTGCCAGCTTCCTATTATCTTCATCACCGGGTACGCCGACGTGCCGACGGCGGTTCATGCGGTCAAGAAGGGGGCTTTCGAGTTTATTGAAAAGCCGGTGGAGAACCGTAAGTTAATTGATATTGTGGATTCGGCCTTTAAATTAATATTGGAAAAAGAATGCGATCTCCAGAAAATCCAAATGTTAACGAAACGGGAAAGAGACATTTTTCATCTGCTGGCGGAAGGGGTTTCCAATAAAACCATCGCCGCCCAACTGAACATCAGCGTGAGAACCGTCGAATTCCATCGAAAAAACATCCTCGAAAAGCTCGGCGTTAATTTAATCTCCGGCCTGATCAAGATTTCAAAGTCCATATCCCCAACCTCGTAATCAGCCACAGGTTACCTAGCCCCCATTAGGGGCTAGGCTTCCAGGCTGCAGGTTCCGAAGTTTGCGCACCGGGTCCTTCGTGGAATTTATTCCTCATTAACATCAGCCAAAAAATGATTGGTGGCGCTTTCGGTACAGCCACGAATTACCCGGCCACGGTAGAGCGGAGCCGAACTTGTGCAGGAGGGGGCAACATGCGCGTCATGAATCTTCGCTTGAAACCGAAACTCATCACCGGCGTTACCCAGGCCGCCGAAGAAACGGGAGCGGCGGCCAATCAAACCGCCGGCGCCGCCGGCCAACTATCTCAACAGTCCGAAGTCCTGAAACAGGAGGTGGGCAAGTTTTTGGCCCAGGCCAGGGCGGCTTGAATTCCTCCCAGCATCGGCTTACCACCCTCCCCCCCCCCCCGGTTGGCCGATGCATTTGTCCCCGCCAGGATTTCCTGGCGGGGACAATTTTAGCCAAGGAAGGGATTTGTATCGGCACTTTAAGTTAAGGCATCTGGAATTACCGGTGAGGCATTGATCGGCGAGCCACCAGTATGAAGGAAGAGTGTAATGGCAAGGATTCTGGTAATCGACGATGAGCCTGATGTCCGCACCTTTATTGCCACGGCTCTTATCCGGGATGGCCATATGGTTGTGACGGCTGGAAATGGCTATGAAGGCGTCGAGCTATACCGCCGCGACCCGATGGATGTCGTAATCACGGATATCTTCATGCCCGATCAGGATGGGCTGCAAACCATAATCCAACTCCGGAAAGAATCCCCTGACCTGAAGATCATATGTATTTCAGGAGGCGGGAATTATGTGCTTGGCGATTACCTTCCCGCCGCTAAAAGATTTGGGGCTAATGTGGTCCTTTCCAAGCCCATTTCCGTTTCTGAACTACGCCATGCGGTCAATCGCATTCTGTCGATTGCAAAATAAACTGATCGGCGGAACGGTTTAAGACAAACATGTTACGTCGCGCATTCATCAAGTTAGTGACTTCGATCCCGGCGCCGGTCATTCTTTTTTCCCGCCGGGGAGAGCCGAACTTCGATATCAAATCCAAAACATTCCAATTTCTCGAAGAAATGAGAATTGAAAAGAGGGCTAAGGTGATATTTTGAGTGGATGTGCGCCTCACTGTCGTGTAAAACCGGTGCATTCGAACTTTCTTATGGCGTGGCCGGCAAGGAAGCATAGGTTGGTTGCGGACATACCTGAATACGGAATATGGCACAGGACCTGGTAACAACCGATTCCCGCGAGGTGGGAAACATCCCGGAAAAGGACCTTGAGGACTTCGTCAGCTTCATGGTTGGCGGCCAGATGTTCGGCATTCCGATCCTCATGGTCCAGGACATCCTGAGGGTGGAGAAAATCGCGGCGGTTCCATTGGCGCCGCCCAAGATCAAGGGATCAATCAACCTTCGTGGCCGAATCGTTACCGTGGTCAGCGTGCGCGAGTGTCTGGGAATCGACGAACGGGATGAAAGCGCGGATAGCGAGGTTAGTACGGACATGGGCGTCACCGTCGAACAGGACCACGATCTCTATACGCTGTTGGTAGACAGTATCGGCGATGTCATCAGCATCTCCTCGGATTGCTATGAGAGTAACCCCAGCACGCTTGATCCGGTCTGGCGGGAATTCGCTATCGGGGTTTACCGGCTTGAGGAACGGCTGATGGTGGTTCTCGACGTGGAACGCCTGCTGGGCGTCAAACCACAATAAGGGGATGAAAAAAGCATCGGCCAATTGAATATTGGCACCACCGGGTAATGCATAAAATGGCCGTTGAGATTGGAGAAAAGTTCGTTAAACCAGAGGACCCCGGAACCGTCTGGACTGTGCAGCGGTTCATTGACCTTCCCGGTCTTCCTCAACATGTTGAGTTGAAAACCGAGGGGAAATTCGACCGGAAAATCATGCTGTCCGTATCGGCCATCATGGACCGGAGTCTTTACCGGCGCGTAGAGAAAACCGATAAGAAATCGTAGTGTCATTAAAAGTACGGCTTCTTATAGATTCACCACGCCCCTCACAGGCTTTCTTGAACCGAAATAGGGGCGATGCACCCGGCATCGTCATTCCTGGCGTTATTAACGTGCTTGCTGACCGGATATGCCGCTAGTTCTCCCTGATAGGGCCTCAATAGGTCTAACCGGTTCATGGGGCGGGACATATCGAACCAGGCCGGGTAATTCATCGGCTGGATGATGACGGGCATGCGGTCGTGGATATGCCTTATCCCCGGCGCCGCCTCGGTCACGATGATGGTAAAGGACTCGGTCTTGGTTCCGTCCTTGCCCTTCCAAGCCTCCCACAGCCCGGCGAATGCGAAAGGCCCGCCGCCCTCAAGGGTAATCCGGTAGGGCTGCTTCGCGCCCCCGGCCCCGGTCCACTCATAGAAGCCGTCCGCCGGCACCAGACAGCGCCGTTTGCGAAAGGCGTCGCGGAAGGCCGGTTTCTCGGCAATGGTTTCGGCCCGGGCGTTGAACATACTGAACCGGCTATCGGGGCCGTCGGACCATGAGGGGACCAGCCCCCAGCGGCATAGGGATATGCTTCTTACGCCGCCCTCCTGCCTGATGACAGGGGCCTCCTGGGTGGGGGCTATGTTGTAGCGGGGCGGCAGGTTGGCAAGCGCCGGTAGGTTGAACCCGTCAGCCAGTTCGCCGGCCGGCGTTGTAAGGCTGTAGCGTCCGCACATGGGTGGATGGTAGGGCATTTACGGTTTGTTGACCATAAGGCCCTATGATTGCTGCTAGTTAAGGAGATTTGCAGTGGTCCGCCATACCTGCCCGGATTGCCAAAGCGGCTGGCTATACGCCGAAGATGCCCGTTGCCCCATTAAAAAAAGGGGTCTGGTTCCTTGCCCCACATGCCAGGGAACGGGCCGTTTGTCAAAGGGCCGGGAGAGGATACAAAATACATATATCCACGAATTTCAGGGCCCCTCGTATTCAGCGTCCACTACCAATCCCATGAAATGAATGTCATATTGCAGCTCTTAGCGGACGCCGGCCAAGGGGCCGGACGGGCAAGGCTGGAGTTAAAAGGACATGGCGGCGGATATGGCGGCGGGCCAGGGCGATTCACTTAATGGAATGACCATCGGCTTCATCGGCCTCGGCCTGATGGGAAGGCCGATGGCCCTTAACCTGCACAACGCCGGGGCCCGTCTTGTTATCCACAACCGTTCCCAGGGCGTCGTTTCGGAACTGGCGGGCCAGGGCATGAGCGGGGCCGCCACTCCCGCCGCCGTCGCCGCCCAGGCCGACACCATAATCATGATGCTGCCCGACACCCCGGCGGTGAGGACGGTCCTGTTGGGTGATGACGGCCTGATCGGCGGGGTTGGCGCCAACCACCTGATCATCGACATGGGAACGACGGCGGTTACCGATACCCGCGAGCTGGCCGGAAAAATCGAGGCCCGGGGCGGCGATTACCTCGACGCCCCGGTCTCCGGCGGCACCATCGGGGCCGAGGGCGGCACCTTGAACATCATGGCCGGCGGCGCCGAGGCGGCCGTGGAACGGGCCATGCCTCTGTTCGAGGTGCTGGGCAAGAGCGTCGTACACGTGGGCGGGTCGGGCACCGGACAGGTGGCCAAGGCGGCCAACCAGGTGATCGTCGGCCTGACCATCGGGGCCGTCGCCGAGGCCCTGGAGCTGGCCAAAAGATCCGGCGCCGACCCGGCCAGGGTGCGCCAGGCCTTAAAGGGCGGCTTCGCCGATTCCCGCATCCTCGAGGTCCACGGACAGCGCATGGTCGACGGCGATTTCAGGCCCGGCGGCAAGTGCGCCACACAGCGCAAGGATATGGCCCAAGCCATTGAATTGGCAGCGGAATCGGGTCTTGAACTTCCCGCCACGGCGCTTAACAAGGAACTGTACGAGCGGATCATCGAGGCCGGCTTCGGCGACCTCGACCATTCGGCGCTGATCAAGGTTTTCGATCTTGATTAACGCCGCTTATCCAGGGGGCGCTCCGCTCATAGAACCGTTGCAGCTCGGCCCGCCGTTATGGGTTCTATATGTTTGATCCAGAACACTAGACAAGTGTTATCCATTTTCCTGATCACCCTGCCTTTTTTCTCGTTGATCATATGCGGTTACGGGGCCGGCCGCTGGGGTCTTTTGAACGAGCCCGGCATCAAGGGCGTCAACGGCTTCGTTTTTTATTTCGCCCTGCCGGCCTTGCTGTTCACCATCATGGCGAAAACGCCGGTGGTGGAAATCCTCGACTGGTCATTCATCGGCGCCTATCTTCTGGCCAGCCTGTCCGTTTTCACGGCCGCCGCGGTGGGGGGCCGCATCCTGTTCGGGGGCGGACTGAAGGAAGGGGCCGTCCTGGGCCTGGCGGCCTCGTACTCTAACATCGGATTCATGGGAATTCCGCTGCTCATCGCCGTCATCGGTAACGGGGTGGCGGTCCCCCTGGCCCTGGTCATTACCGTCGATCTGGCCGTCACCGTACCGCTGGCCATGCTGCTGATTGAGCTGGACCGGGACGGCGAACATCCGTGGCCGGGTTTCGGGTCATCGGTAATCAAGGTGTTGTTCCTGAACCCCCTGGTCGTATCCATTTTCGCCGGCATCCTGGTTTCGGCGGCGGGTGCCGGGTTGCCGGCCCCTGTCGGGAGGTTCCTTGACCTGCTCGCCGCCGCCGCCGGTCCCAGCGCCCTTTTCGCCCTGGGCGCCGCCCTGGCCAATCGTCCGCTCACCTCCAGACTGGGCGAAACCGGCTACATGTGCGCCTTCAAGCTTGTTATCCATCCCCTGGCGGTGTGGGGGGTAATGGCGGCCTTGGCCATCGACCCCATGTGGGCCAAGGCGGCGACCCTGGGAGTCTCCATGCCCATCGCGGCGGGCGTGTTCGTCGTCGCCCAGCAGTACCGGGTCCATGAATTCAGGGTCTCCACGGCGGTACTGGTATCGACGGCGCTTTCCATGCTCACCGCGACCGCCGCCATATCCCTACTTGGTTAGGTTTGGCTGGGGTCCATTTACAGGATCAATTGTCGAGGGATTGTAAAACCCAGCGCGCGGTGCGGAACAGCCGGGCATCGTCGTTGCGGTGGGAAACCAGTTGAACGCCAAGCGGCAAACCCTTGGGACCCTCGAGCAAAGGCAGGTTCAGGGCCGGAACGCCGCATAGCGTCCAGATGGTGCAAAAGGCGGGGCTGCCGGTCGTGGCCAGGCCCTTTGGCGCTTCGCCGGGGGCCGACGGCGTCAGGATGGCGTCGTATTGGTCGAAGATCATGTCGAGGTCCGCATTGAACTTGCCGACGCGCTCGAGCGCCGTGTTGTACTCGGTGGCGGGAACCTTCTGGCCGCGCTCGATCATCTCGCGAAGGACCGTGCTCATCACCCCTTCGCCGTCCTCGTATTCGGTGGCGAAGTTCTTGGCCAGGTCGGCGTCCATGATCCGGCGGTGGGCCTCGTGGGCGTCGTCGAACTGGGCCGGAAGGTCGACGACGTCGATGCGCTCTCCCAGGTGCTCGATCAATTCGCGCATGGCGTCCTTGGTGGTTTCCTCGGCCTGGTCCCAGACCGGGGTGCGCACGAAGGCCAGGCGCGGCTCGGCGGGCGGCGCCTCGTTCAGGACCTCGGAAATTCTCGGCCGGGCGCGGGGGCGCATGTCCGGATCGCGCCCGTCGAAGGCCATCAAAACCTCCGAGATCAAGGCGAGGTCGTCGAGGGTC
>JAZFTA010000181.1:0-8480 GCA_036446415.1 Rhodospirillales bacterium
GGTGCGCCGAGACAGCACCTGGATGGTCCGGCGGATTTCCTCGTCGCGCCCGATCACCGGGTCGATGCGCCCTTCCTCGGCCTCGGCGGTCAGGTCGCGGGCGTATTTCTTTAGCGCCTCCAGGGAGTCCTCGGCGCCGGGGCCGGTCGCCTTGCGGCCCTTGCGCATCTTGTCTATGGCCTTGTTGAGCTTCTTGGGCTCCACCTTGGCGTCCTTGAGGGCCTTGGCGGCGGCGGTGCCGGCGGCCATTGATAGGGTCAGCAACAACATCTCGGCGGTGAGGTAGGAATCGCCGGCTTTTTTCGCCGCCTGCTCGGCCTGATCGAACAATTTGGCGGTCTCGGAGCCTAAGTGCAGCTGGCCGGCCCCGGGGCCGTCGACCCGGGGCAGTTTGGCCAGTTCCTCCTCCACATGCGATTTGGCCTTGCCTGCGTCGCCGCCTGAATCCCCGATCAGGGTAGCGGCCAGGCCCTGGCGGTCGTCGAGCAGGCATTTCAGGATATGCAGCGGGGTCAGCTGTTGATGGCCGATGCGAAGGGCCAGGGTCTGGGCGGTCTGGATGAAGCCCTTGACGCGGTCGGTGTAGTTCTCGAATTCCATGTTAATAACCTTAAATGGGTTTAACTAAAAAGTCCCTCGGCTAACGAATGGACCCGCTATTTCGCGCCTTTGTGGGGCCTAACCCACTGAGCCTTAATATGTTTCTAAAATTAGAGGGCGCAAGGGGGAGGGGACGCGGATCAACACGGGGGGACGGATTAATACCAACCTGCATAAATAATCACCCATTGTGACGGCGTTGCGAGGTTTCAGGCTAGGAGCGCACCTCGCCGTGGTGCCAACCCACCACAAGCGGTGCGCGACGACGTCCGGATGCCACGCAACGCCGCCCTCCGGGTCGCTTTTCCCGCTCCCTCGGGGCGTCGGGAAGGCTTGGTGATGGGTTGGCATCGCCAGCGCCTCCCCTCCTGCCGAGGAAACGGGAAAAGCGATCACAATGAGTGATTATTTATGCAGGTTGGTATAAGGGACGTTTAGAACTTAATGTCCGTTCACCGGCCACAACCGGTCATCCGCGACTGACCCTGAAAACTGCCGCTTTTGACCTCAATGCAGACTTGGAGGCTTCTTCCGCCAACCCCGTTTGGATGAATTAACGGAGTAAGGGTAGGTTGCCCGCTGGCGATTATACGCGCATCCTGTTACGTTTTTCCCATGTCTGATCACATGTCTGATCCCATATCTGATCCCATGAGCAATATTCAAGCCGTTGCCCATGCCATTTGTTCAAGGCAGTTGGCGCACTTCCCCACTGATGACGCGAAACTCGCCGCCGATGTTAGCCGCCAATGGCATTGCGTCGCGGTGGAATTGGAGGCGGGGCGGATCGGCGAGGCTGGTAATCAGGTAGGAAAATTCAGTTTCGACGAGGGCTTGGAAGCCTACCGCGATTGGTCCCAACGTCACCCTGAAAACAAAGGGCAGGGCCTATGAGTATCGAATTTCTGATGGTTTCACTGGTCGTCATTTTGGTGCCGGGGACGGGGGTCCTTTATACGCTGGCCTATGGCCTGTCGCGGGGCGCCGCCGCCAGCGCCGTCGCCGCCTTCGGCTGCACGCTGGGCATCATGCCTCATATCGCGGCCGCCGTGTTCGGTATGGCGGCCTTGCTGCACGCCAGCGCCGTGGCGTTTCAGGCGGTCAAGTTCTTAGGCGTTGCTTATCTGTTGTATCTTGCTTGGGGGGCGCTAAAAGAAAAGGGCGTGTTGTCGGTTGACGAAAAGGCCGATAACAAGCCTTGGCCGGGAATAGTCCTCAAGGGGTTCTTGATCAATATCCTAAATCCGAAGCTGTCGATTTTCTTTTTGGCCTTCCTGCCGCAGTTCGTTGCCCCCGATAACGGCGGCGTCGCCGTGCAGATGCTGGTGCTGGGGGCGGCGTTCATGCTGATGACGTTCGCGGCGTTCGTTGTCTACGGCCTGTTCGCGGCCTGGGTGCGCGGTCATGTCATCTCGAGGCCGGGCGTTATGACCTGGATGCGACGCGCCTTCGCCGGTACTTTTTTGGCGCTTGGCCTGAAACTAGCCTTGGCCGAGCGGGAAACGCTCTGAAAATATCCCGGGGCTAGAGCAATCTCTCCGGATGGATGGATCGCGCCTTTGGTTAATTCCAGGTCTTCGATAAGAGGGCGTGGATTCACCGTATCGGCCGGTAGGTTGCTCTAAAATCCATCTCTCAAACCCAGTAATCAGCCACAGGTTACCGTGTCCCTATTAGGGGCTAGCTTCCCAGGCTGCAGGTTCCGAAGTTTGCGCTCCTGGCGTATTTACCTTCCCGGCAGTGGAGCCTCTACAACAAGGTTTGGCGGCGGCCAGGGGTCACTTGGTGAATATCGGGTAAGAGCACCAATGGGCGCTGGACACCGCACACACTGACAGGAGGATTACTATGACCGCTAAATCATCGCCGGCTTTTTCCATTGATGTCGACGGCGTGAAAGGAGTCTGCCCGTCGGGCGAGAAGCACGCGAAAGACATGATCGCCGAAGGGAAAATCCCGGTCATGTCCTGCGAAGGGCCGTGCATACGCGGAGAGATCGCCAGGGTTGCCGCCGACATCGTGGCCGAGGAAATGCCTTCCTATGCCCGCTGTTGCTACGCCGAAACGTTCCTGGTCCCCCATTCGACGATGGCGGTCTGGGTAAAGGATGCCCCTAAGGTCGTCATGCTCGACGGTTGCTTCCTACTGTGCCTGGGAAGGATTTTGAATAACTTTATCGACGAGGAGAAGATAATCCACATAGACACCCTGCCCTTTCACAAGAAGTATGGAGACACATTCCTCTATACCGAAATCCCGGAGGCCGAACGCAAGGAAGTGGCCCGGCAAGTGGCCGATAAAATCATGGCCCAGTTGAAAGACGAGAGCAGGTCGCCCGAAATGGTCGCATGAGGGCCTTTTTCGTTTCGCTCGCGGCCCTGCCCGTCATCCTGTGGGCGGCGTCGGCTGCCTGGGCGCAGCCCCAGACCGGGCCGGACTATGGCCCCCACATGTGGGGCGGCGGGTCGTGGATGTTCTTCGGCCCGCTGATGATGTTGGTTTTCATCGCCGCCATCGTGATCGTGGTTGTCCTTGTGGTCCGCTGGCTCGGGGGACCGGGCCATGGCACGCCATCACATGCCCCGCCCGGCAAGACACCCGTCGATATACTCAAGGAGCGCTTCGCGCTGGGCGAGATCGACAAGGAAGAATTCGAGGAGCGGCGGCGCGCTCTCGGCGAATAAACGGCGCTTGGCAGACGAGAACCCATCATGAAACGCGACCGTTATCTTGCCGCCGCACACCCCGAGCCTCGCGGTAAGGCTGCCGTAGTGCAATACGCTACCCCTATCGCACCCCAGGTTTAGTGGCCCGGAACTTGATGCTGATAATCTTTCCTTCCACGGAAGCGATATCTTCCTTGGCCGGAGCGGGGGTGAATTCCGGACCCGGACAACACGCCATTTCCTCCAGTTCCTTCGGTTCGAGCGGGTGACGCGCTACGAACTCGACAGCGGTGAAGCCGGCGTCTTGAACGATCCGGAAATAGCGATCCTCTTCGATTGCCCCGCCGACGCATCCCGCCCAGGTCGATTGGAAGCGCTCGCCGACCCCGGGATCGATCTCGCCGGCATGGACGATGTCGGAAATGGCCAGGCGTCCGCCGGGTTTGAGGATGCGAAAGGCTTCGCGGTACACGGCCTCCTTGTCAGGGTGCAGATTTATGACGCAGTTGGAGATCACCACGTCAGCGACGCCGTCGGCAAGCTCCACCCGCTCCAGGTCGGCGGCGACAAACCCGGTTGTCTCGGTCAGACCCGCCTCGGCCGCCGTCTGCTTGGCGCGCTCGATCATGCGGGGGGCGAAATCCACGCCCACCACTTTTCCGCCGGCCCCGACCTTGTGGGCGGCGAGGACAACGTCGATACCCGCGCCGCACCCCAAATCCACCACCGTCTCGCCCGATCGGAGATCGGCGAACCCCGTGGGGTTGCCGCACCCTCTGGAGAGGGTGAAGGCGGTTTTTGGGACCAGCGAAAGCTCTTGCTGGCTGTAGAGCCCGTGCTCGGCGGCAAAGCCCGGACTGGCGGGCCTTTCACCGGCGCAGCAACCCGCTCCCTCCGCGGTACCCCGCTCGGCGCATGCGTCGTAGCGGCCCTTGACGATATCCTTGATGTTTTCCCCTGTCGTCACGTCCACCGCATCCTTTTCCGTCATTGACTTTCCCCGGCAGCATCCTCCGCCGTGGCTTCCTCGTCAACGTAATCTGCCGCTAAGGTCCCCTACTGGCTAGATTCGGACCTTTCACGGGCCTCGGCATTACGGCCGCTCTTGGGCGGTAAACGGACATTGCGGAGTTCACCCCCAAAAAAGCCCCCTACCCCTCCTCGACTATCACCTGGTGGGTGATCTCGGCCGTACGGGCCAGCATCACCGAGGCCGAGCAGTATTTTTCGGCCGACAGACTGACCGCCCGCCCGGCCTTGGCCTCATCGAGGTTCTCGCCCCTGATCCGGAAGGTCAGGTGGATCCTGGTGAATACCTTGGGGTCCTGGCCGGCCCGCTCGGCCTCCACCCCGACCTCGCAGGCCGTCACTTTTTGGCGGCCCTTCTCAAGGATATGGACGACGTCGTACGAGGCGCACCCGCCAAGGCCGAGCAGCAGCATCTCCATCGGACGCACCCCCTCATCCCTTTCGCCTGCCCCGGGGGCGCCGGCCATGACCACCTTGTGGCCGCCGGCCGCGGCGCCCTCGAACACCCGTCCGCCTTTCCACTTAACAGCCACCTTCATCGCCATCCTCCCTCAACATAAAAAAGTCAGGCCCAGTTTAGCGTAAAAAGGCCGCAATTTCATGAACCCCAATTTTATGAGCCCTATGATTCCCCGGCCAGGGAGGTTAAGCTTTTTCAATGGACTATGAACAAGCTGGCGGAAAAGGGGGCCGCCGTGGCAAAGCCTTCATAAAGGGGGACGCCAATGACCGGAGAACAGAAACTCAGAGGCCAGGACCGGCGCGGAAACGACCGGCGCGAAGATAACAGGCGCCAAGGCCTAAGGCGCACCGGTCCCAGGCGCACCGGTTTCAGGCGCCAGGTTGACCCACCGGACCAGGAAGCCCCACCGGAAATGAAAACCGAGGCCGGCGAGCAGCGCCAGGGAGACCGCCGCGATAACGAAAGGCGCGGTAACGAAAGACGCGATAGCGAAAGACGCCTGGATAAGCGCCGCAACCGCGAAAGGCGTAACTGATCGAAGGGGAAATCTTCGCCATGAGCCCAGAGCAGGACCAGGGGAGGCTTCAGGAAGGCCAGGGCCAAAGTCAGGACCAGGAAAAAGACGGCCAGCAAGACAAACGCCCGGAGGACCGCCGCCAGGGAGACCGCCGCGGGCCGCCGGTTGAGATACGCGAGATCCTGGACAGGAACTATGTCTTCCGCGAACGCGAGATCGGCGACCTCGCCTTCATAGTGAATTCCGGCACCGTCGAGATCGTCAAGGATATCGACGGCAAGGAGGTGGTGCTGGGGACCATCGGCAAGGGCGGGATGTTCGGGGAAATGGCCCTGATCGACGACCAGCCGCGCATGGCCTCGGCCAGGGCCGACGGGCCGGTGACGGTGATGGTCATATCAAGCGATATGTTCGCCAGGAAACTGGCCAGGATTGACCCCTTCGCCAGGGGGCTGATCAACATCCTTTCAGATCACGTGCGCCGGATGAGTGCGGGGATGGGCGACAAACAGGACGGCCCCCCACAGGACGACTCACCATAGGACGGCTCTATAGGGCCGGGAATTTTCATTGAACGGTTGCTTCGCGGGGTTTTCTAAAAAACCTGTTTTTCAGGCGGTCGCCGCCTTGGGCCCGGCGCCGGCATTTGGCTCGTCGGGAGATTGCTCTTCCATGGAGCTGTCGGCTTCGGCGCCGGCATCGGCTTTAACAGCCAACGCCTCTTCGCCGACGGAAGGCTCAACCACGACGCCAGGCACCTGTTCATCAGGCACCTGTTCGCCGGGAGCCTGGCCGCCGTGGGATTGGGGCCTCATATTGTCCGCGGTTGAACGGCCGCGGCCCTGAGAGTTCTGTCCGCCGCCGTCCTGATCGGAACGGAGAATCCGGTAATAGTGTTCGGCGTACTGGGAATAACTCTCGGCGACGACGCGGTCGCCCGATGAGGCGGCGTCGCGGGCCAGGATAAGGTATTTGTCCAGGACCTGCTGGGCGGTGCCACGGACCTTGGCGTCGGGACCGTTGCTCTCGATGTTCTGGTTCCTGTTTGAGGGATTGCGCTTGTTGCTGCCCCTTGAGCGCCCTCGTCTGGGATTGTTTCCGTGTTTCATTTTACCCGTGGTCATTGGATTAAACATTTTTCCCTCTTAACTCCGGCCCCGGACTGCGAGAAAGAGCCCGGACAAATACCGAAAGCCGTCTGATAACTCAACGAGAGGGAAGATGATCATCGCCGCCAGACCAGCTCAATCCGGGCCGGCGCGTAGCCATAGGGCTCAGTACAATCACCCGATGGAAAAGAAACTAGTCGGGAAACGATCCATTTCCAACCTTTTTTTTTCAACAGGCTAACGCCCCCCGCGCCCGGCCACGACGCATCTCTCAATTCTCGATAAATCGCGTTTTATATCAATAACATAAAGGTCATTGCGGTTTACCAGGCCGGCCACGGAAGCGGCCTGGCCGGCCCCGGTTTCGAGAAACGCGGCGCCATCCGCCGTCAACAGCCTGGCCAGACCGCCTACCAGCGAACGGTAACAATCAAGGCCGTCATGCCCTCCCGACAGGGCTTCTCTCGGCTCGAAAACCGAAACCTCGGGGGACAGCTTATCAAAATCTTCATCTCTAACGTAAGGCGGGTTGACGACGATAACGTCAAAACAAGCATCAAGCGCCGCGTCCCAGTTCCCGGCGATGAAAGCCGCGCGGTCCTCGACGCCCAAGGACCTTGAGTTGGCGGCGGCGACCGAAAGGGCAGGCATGCTGATATCGACGCCGATGCCCCGGGCATTCGGATATTCATGCAAAAGAGAAAGCAGGAGGCAGCCGCTTCCGGTGCCTAAGTCGAGGATCTTCAGTTCCCCATGACGGTCCCGATTTATTTCCACCACCGCTTCGACTACGGTCTCGGAATCGGGACGCGGTATCAGGGTGGCGGCGCTGACATGAAAATCCAGACTCCAGAATTCGCGGCGCCCGACAATGTGGGCGACGGGCTCACGCCTGACGCGCCGGGCGATCAGGGATTTAAAAATTTCAACTTGCCGCAAGGGCATTACACCATCATGGCGGACCAGCAAGGCCGCCCAATCGCAGCCAATAGCGTGCCCCAGCAACACCCTGGCGTCGAGCCGCGCCGTTTCGATGCCGGCTTGCGCCAAGGCGCCAAATGCTTCCCGCATGGCGCCGCCCACGGTCGCATGAGAATCCCCATGGCGCGACGGAAGGCCGGCAATATCGGCAATGGACGATAAGGCGCCGGCGTTCATTTCATATCCGCCAGGCGGCGGGCCTGGTCCTCGGTGATGAGGGAATCTATCAACTCGTCAAGATCGCCGTTCATGATGCCCGGGAGCTTGTGAAGCGTCAGGTTGATGCGATGGTCGGTCACTCTTCCTTGAGGGAAGTTATATGTGCGTATTCGTTCCGAACGGTCCCCCGAACCGACCTGGCTTTTCCGTTCAGCGGCCCTTTCGGCATCCCTGGTTTGGCGTTCGTGCTCATAGAGGCGGGACCGCAATACCCGCAAGGCCTTGGCCTTGTTCTTGTGCTGCGATTTTTCATCCTGCTGGGAAACGACTATGCCTGATGGGATATGAGTAATGCGCACGGCGCTGTCGGTTGTGTTGACCGACTGACCGCCGGGGCCGCTGGCCCTGAATACGTCTATGCGCAGGTCCTTTTCGTCGATCCGGATATCAACTTCCTCGGCCTCGGGCATAACCGCCACCGTCGCCGCCGAGGTATGGATCCGGCCGCTGGACTCGGTGGAAGGAACACGCTGGACGCGATGCACTCCGGATTCGAACTTTAGCCTGGCGAAAACGCCGCGCCCGGAGATCGAGGCGACCGCTTCCTTGTATCCGCCGATGCCGATCTCGCTGACATGCATCAGCTCAATCTTCCATCCCTTGATTTCAGCATAGCGGTTGTACATTCTGAAAAGGTCCGCCGCGAACAAAGCCGCCTCGTCGCCGCCGGTGCCGGCGCGGACTTCAAGAATCGCATTCTTTTCATCGGCTTCGTCTTTAGGCAGAAGCAGAACCTGGACATTCTTTTCCAGTTCAGGGAGTGACCCCTTCAACTGGGCGAGTTCCTCCCCGGCCAGAGCGCGCATGTCGTCATCTGATTTTGGATCACCCATTATCTCCGTCAAATCATCAATTTCGCTTTTGGCCTTGCGAAGCCCGCTTATGGCCTCGACAAC
>JAZFTA010000182.1:0-4832 GCA_036446415.1 Rhodospirillales bacterium
CCTGGAACCAGCCCACCGCCTTGCCCTCGGTAATGGCCGTCGCGGCGGTTGCGGTCATCTCGTCATCATTAAGAACGGTAAACTCGGCGCCCGCCTCTTTCAGGCGTTTCTCGATCTCGCCGGGGGAAAATTCCGGCCCCAGAAAGGCCCCCCGCATGGCGTCGGTTGAGCCGTTCACCTCACGGGGCCTGCCGTTAAACTGATAATAGGCCGAAAGCGCCGCCCCCAGCGCCCCGCCGGCGTCTCCCGCCGCCGGCTGTATCCAGATGTTTTCAAACGCCCCGTCGCGCAGCACATGTCCGTTGGCGACGCAGTTCAAGGCGACCCCGCCGGCCAGGCAAAGGTTTTTGGCCCCGGTCTCTTGGGCCAGCGAACGGGTCAATTTCAACACCACTTCCTCGACCACCGCCTGCACCGAGGCCGCCAGGTCCATGTGGCGCTGGTCCAGCAACTCCTCGGGACCACGCGGCGGCCCCCCGAACAGGTCATCGAACCTGGACGAAGTCATGGTAAGCCCTGTGCAATAGTCGAAGTACGACTGGTCCAGGCGGAAGGTGCCGTCATCCTTGAGGTCCATCAGGTTGTCTAAAATCCGCCCGGCGTATCTGGGCTGGCCATAGGGGGCCAGGCCCATCACCTTGTATTCGCCGGAATTGACCCTGAAGCCGGTGTAGTAGGTGAAAGCCGAATACAAAAGGCCCAGGGAATGGGGAAAGTGAAGCTCCTTTATTACCTCAAGGCGGTTGGCCGAACCGAGCGCCGCCGAGGTGGTGGCCCATTCGCCGACACCGTCCATGGTAAGCACCAGGGCCTCCTCGAAGGGCGAAGGGAAAAAAGCCGAAGCCGCGTGGCTGAGGTGGTGTTCGGCGAAAAGCAATTTGTTTTGCCAATCGAAGGCGTCGTCGAGTTCCCTGAACTTCCTGCTGAGCAGGTCTTTCTGGAACAGCTTTTCGCGCAGCCACACCGGGATCGCCATCCTGAACGATGAAAAACCCTTCGGCGCGAAGGCGAGATAGGTTTCCAGCAATCTCTCGAACTTAAGGAAAGGCTTGTCGTAGAAGACGACGTAATCGACGTCGCTCAAACGTGTTCCCGCCGCCTCCAGGCAATATGCGACGGCCTTGGCGGGAAAGTTGGCGTCGTGCTTGTTACGGGTGAAGCGTTCCTCCTGGGCGGCGGCGGTAATGACGCCGTCTTCGATCAGGGCCGCCGCGCTGTCGTGGTAAAAGGCTGAAATGCCGAGGATTCGCAACTTCGGTACCGCTCAGAAAATGGTGTAGATAAAGGGCGCCACCGCCGAACCCTGGCTGAACACGATAAGTCCTCCGAAAATCGCCATCATCATCAGGATCGGCAACAGCCAGAATTTCTTTCGGGCTTTCATGAAGGCCCATAGTTCAGAAATGAAACTCATGTATTTCCTCTTAGAATTGGTTGGTCATGGATTTGGGGTCGGGTCCCGGTGGATGGCGTTCTATCCAATAGCTTTCCGCCTTACGGTCGAATTTAAGCTTGAGCGAATCCTTGCCCATAATCTTCATTACAACAGCGAATGGGGTTATGGTTGTGAAGAACAACAACCCCATGACCAGCGGGCTCACCACCTTATGCAATAACAGCCCGAATCGGAACCATATTTGATTGAGCGGTTTCAAGGTTCCCGGTGCGGCCAGCCCCAGGAACACGAATACAGCCCCAACCACCAGTCCCCAGATGCGAAGCGGACCGCCGTCCCACAGCGGGAAAAGACCGATGATTGCGAACACTGCCGCGAAGACCAGGCCCAGTGAGCGTTCGGAACCGGCCTTGACCTCATCCTTGCGTCCGTAGTCTTCGTGAACCGATGCTTTAGCTGCCATGGATTATCGTTCCCGTCATGAAAACATTCTATTCCAGTTCATAGCCCGCCTGGCGGGCGTCGCGCTCGAACATTCTGATCGTTTCCAACGACAGTTCGCCCAGGTCCATGCCTATCCGGGAAAGTTTTGCGAGGATGTCGTGGGTCACGGTGATTATGTGGCATCCCACATGATCGGCGGTGAAGATGTTAAGCAGTTCGCGCGGGCTTGACCATATCAGTTCCCCATTCGGGCGTTGTTCAAGAACCTTAAGGGCCTCCGCGATGACAGGGGACGGATCGCGGCCGGTGTCGGCGATGCGCCCGGCGAAAACGGAAATATATGCCGGCGTGCCGGATGAAAGCCCGGATACGGCGGCTTCCACCTGTTCCAATGTCATCAATGCGGTGACGTTTAATTTAACGCCGTCGGCGGAAAGCCGCCGGATAATCGGTTGGGTGGATAGGCCTTGGGTATTGGTTATGGGAATCTTGACGTAGACGTTGTCCCCCCACGAGGCGATCAGGCGGGCCTGGGTTTCCATCCCGTCCAGATTGTCCGACAGAACCTCGAAACATATCGGTCTTGGAGAAACTATCTTCAGGGCCTCATTGGCGAATGACCTGTAATCGCCGACCCCGGCCTTGCGCATAAGCGTCGGGTTGGTGGTGAAGCCTTTTATCAGGGGATCGGCGCCAAGGGCGGAGATTTGCTCCAGATCGGCGCCGTCGGCGAAAATCTTGATGTTGAGTTTGGATATGTCAGTCATAGCGACGGGCAAGGTGTGGGTTTCCATTCATAAGAGCGACAATAACCAAAACAGCCGATGATAGGGAAGAGACAGTATAATCGGCGCCATCTCCCTTGGGCTCGTCGTATCCGCGATCAATCCAGATGGTCGTACACCCGGCCGCCATTCCCGCCCCGATGTCTCGCCAACGGTCGCCTATCATAAAGCTTTGCCCAAGGTTTATTTCAAAAGCACTGGCGGCATCCACTAACATTCCGGGTTTAGGCTTGCGGCAGTTGCATTCATCTGAATCGTCGTGATAGCAGGCCAATATGCCGTCAAGCGCAAGAAATTCCAGAAGCTTTGAGTGCATGGCCTCGACGGTCTCTCTGTCGACGGCGCCCCGGGCTACGTCCGGCTGGTTGGTAATCACAATGGAGAGAAGGCCGGACTGTCTGAGCCTCGCAACGGATTTCTGGGCGTCGGTTTCCAGTTCCATTTGGTCCAGGCTTAACGGGGCGTACGGCTTGCCTTCGCGGACATGGGCGCGGACCAGCACTCCGTCCCGGTCCAGGAAAACCGCCCTAGCCATTATTTATGTTTTTCTCCATCACCGTCCATCCCTTCCCATTTGGTGCTTTCGACAGAAAGCACGGGATGGGAAACAAGGCAGTGCAAAAGCACGGCCTGGAAGGATTCGGTATGCGGAGTGACGTGCTTGGGATCGACGGTGGGGATCACGATCACCTCGTCGCCGGCCTGCTTGGCGTAGCCGCTTTCGCGTCCGATAACGCCGAACACCTTCATTCCCCGTTCCTTTGCTTCCCTGACGGCGCGGACTATGTTGGCGCTGACGTTTCTGTCCAAGTCTCCGCCGCCGACGGAGAACACGAAAAGTGCGTCTTTTGCTTTAGCGCGGCTTATCTTCAGCCACTCCGAGAAGACGATTTCCCATCCCTCGTCGTTGGTCCTGGCCGTAAGTTCGGCGACATTGTCGGTGGGCGCGTAAGCCTCTATATGGCAGAGCTTCCTGAAATCGTTGACGGCGTGGCTGCAGTTGGCGGCGCCGCCGCCGACGCCGATCAAAAAGAGGCGTCCGCCGTCTTCCCTTAAATCGGCCAACGACCTGGCCATCCGCTCCACGGCCTCGGCGTCGATGGCCGAAGCTATGGCCGCCGTCTGTTCGAGGAACTCCTTGGAATGCATCGGTTACTCTCCGGTAGACGAAATACTTAGTTTGCACAATGCCTTAGGCAGGTCAAGAAATGACAGCGAAGGCCGTCTTAAGGGGCGCTGAGAATCATCTTCTTTAGGTTTTCGTCTATGGGTATGTAGCGCTCGATACCTTTTTCAAGTCCCGCCCGCATGCGCCTTAGCGCTAGCTGGCGGGTCTTGGGGTCCTGATCGCCGATCATAGCCGCGCCCGAATAATACAAACCAACCGGGTCATCGGGATTGTGTTTCAGGATGCGGTTGGATATGGATATGGTTTCTTGTTTTTGATTATTTGCAAGCATCCATGCAAGGTACCCGATGGCGGTGTCGGTTCTTTCCGGCGCCTGGGACAGCATCTTCTCAATCCATTCGCGCCAAAGGGCGGTGCGATTCTCATAGTCAGGTTTTAGCCAGGAAAGATATGAGCCGTACATGATCTGGGTCATGACGGAGACACCGGAAAGCGTAAGGAAAGGTGAATCCGTTTTTTCGATTCTATTTTCCAGATCATTGAAAGCCCAGCCAAAGGCCTTGCGTTCTCCGTCTTTCCAGCTTTCCAAGGAATCCATGCTTGTGACAAACTTGTTGACTGCCCGGTTGATCTCGCTGCGTGCCGTGATAGCGAAAGCGTAGTCGATCCCTCTGGGATCGGGTGGAAAATGCACTTCGTTTTTCCTCTCGGTAATGCCGGCGTATATTCCCTTAATTTCTTTTACCCGAAGCCCGAAGTCCGCCAGGGTGATCCCCGCGATAACCTGACATGCCAGAAGGATGGAGATTGTTACAGGTATTAACGGCCGTCCATAACCCTCAAACCAGGATATGTGCGTCGTTTTTACATCCGTTGCCAAAGCGGCCATCGCAATAGCCGTGAAGGGTAGTGAGAACGACAACTCAAACCATGTGCCGTTCAACCCCACCCAAGCAATAGCGAAAGCCGTCCCAAAGGCGCGCAATCGGGGGGCGCTGAAAAAGACGATGCAGGATTTCGATTTCGACATGTATCTCAACCTGCACGTGTTCACAGAGGAATCAGAGGAGATTCAGCG
>JAZFTA010000183.1:0-7923 GCA_036446415.1 Rhodospirillales bacterium
CCATTAATCACTTGTACCGTATACAAACAACACAATATAATCCGCGGCAGTTATCTAATATTCGGGTAATTTGCTTCGTTTCCGCATTTTTTTTGAATTTCCATGATGCTTCTTTTTGGGGGAGAACCTTCTTATGCTAGCTTTCTTTGAAAACGCCAAGATCGGCACCCGTATCTCGCTGTCTCTTGTACTGCCGATCTTGGGCCTTCTCGTCTTTTCCGGCTTCACGGTGATGGATAAGCAACAGACCGCTTCGGAAATGGCGAGCCTACAGGAACTGGCCGAACTGGGCTCGGTGATCAGCGCCCTGGTTCATGAACTGCAAAAGGAACGCGGCAAGTCCGCCGTTTTCATCGGTTCCCGGGGATCGAAGTTCGCCAAGGAACTGCCCGAACAGAGAAATCTGACCAACGAGAAAAGAGAAGCCCTGGCCGGAGCGTTAAATTCCTTTAAGGCGGCTTCCTTCAGCTCCAACATGGTCAATAAGGTAAAAGCCGCCAAAGACGCCTTATCCGGACTGGACGCCACCCGCGATCAGGTCGCCGGCTTGTCGATCACCGTGCCCAAGATGGCCGGATACTACACCCCCACCATCGCCAAGCTGCTAAGCATCATCGAGGAAATGACGGTGCTCAGCACCAACGCCCAGGTAACGGGCGCCATTACCGCCTACACCGCCTTCCTTCAGGGCAAGGAACGGGCCGGCATCGAGCGGGCCATGGGCGGCGCCGGTTTCGGGGCGGGAAATTTCAAACCGGTGATCTATCTGAAATTCGTCTCCCTGATCGCCCAGCAGCAGACCTATCTCAGCGTCTTCGACATCAACGCCACCCAAGAGCAGAGGGCGTTCCTTAAAAGCACCGTCGTCGGCGCCGATGTGGACGAGGTAAGCCGCATGCGCAAGATCGCCATAGACAGCCCCCAGACCGGCGACCTCGAAGGCGTAACCGCCCCCTACTGGTTCGGCACCATCTCCAAGAAGATCAACCTGCTGAAGAAGGTCGAGGACAAGGTCGCCGACGACCTCAAGGCCCTGGCGGGAAGCATTCAAGGCAGCGCCCAGACCACTTTTATCACCCTTTTGACAGTCACCGTGGCTCTTCTGGCCGTCACCCTGGTCTTGGTGGTGGTGATCGTGCGCGGCATAACCGGTCCGCTGTCCAGCATGACCGACAACATGACCATCCTTGCCGAGGGCGACAAGACCATCGAGATCGAGGGCGCCCAACGCGGCGACGAGATCGGCGACATGGCCAACGCCGTCCTGGTGTTCAAGGAAAACATGATAAAGGCCGACGAGCTGGCCGAGGAACAGAAAAAGGAACAGGCGATAAGGGAAAAGCGCGCCCAGGCGCTGGAGCAGCTATCCAATGAGTTCGATAAGAATGTGACCGAGGTTCTGGGCGAGGTTTCATCGGCTTCCGATTCGATGAAAATAGCCGCCGAGTCGATGTCGTCGACGGCCGAGGAAACCACCCGCCAATCGACCGCCGTGGCGGCCGCCGCCGAACAGGCGTCGACCAACGTCCAGACAGTGGCTTCCGCCGCCGAGGAACTCTCATCCTCGATCACCGAGATTTCCCGCCAGGTCAGCCAATCCGCCGATATCGCCTCGAAGGCGGTCAAGGACGCGTCGGAAACGGATGAGAAGATCCAGGGCCTGGCCGAAGCCGCCAACAAGATCGGCGAGGTGGTGGCCATGATCACCGACATCGCCGACTAGACCAACTTGCTGGCCCTTAACGCGACCATCGAGGCGGCCCGGGCCGGCGACGCCTGCAAGGGCTTCGCGGTGGTGGCCAGCGAGGTCAAGAACCTGGCCAACCAAACGGCCAAGGCTACGGAAGAGATCGGGACCCAGATCGGCGGCATCCAGTCGGCCACCCAGGAGGCGGTCACCGCCATCCAGGGCATCGGCAAGACCATCGGCGAGATAAACGAGATCGCCTCGGCGATCGCCGCGGCGGTCGAGGAACAGGGCGCCGCGACCCAGGAAATCGCCCGCAACGTGGAACAGGCCTCGGCCGGCACCAGCGATGTTACGTCCAACATCTCCGGCGTCAACCAGGCCGCCGACGAAACCGGCCAAGCCGCCAATCAGGTCCTGGAAGCGGTCGGCATGTTGTCCATGCAGTCGGAAAAGCTGACCCAGCAGGTGGAAGAATTCATCAAGGACATCAAGGAAGCCTGAACCGGCGCCCGTCCTTGAGTGTTCCTGTTTTCGTCGTGGCTTGGGGCCGACGAGGCGTTTTTTAGGTGCCGGCTTTTCCCCTGGTGTTATCCAGCCTCATTTCAAAGGCGGCCCACAGAACGACCGAGAAAATGACCACCGCCCCGGCCTGATGGGCGGCGGCCAAGGCCACGGGCACCACCAAAAGCAAAGTGGATATGCCCAGGCCGACCTGCATGCTGGCCACTACCACTAGCCAGTTGCAGGCCGTCCTTGCCCGCGGCGGCAAGGTATCGCGGCGGGAAAGCCACCAGAAAACGATTATGCCTATAAACAGGGTTTCGGCCAAAATCCTGTGGTCGAACTGAACCGTTATCACGTTCTCGAAGAAATTGACGTAGATCGGAGCCATGTCGAACAGTCCGGCCGGAATCATCTCGCCATCCATCAGAGGGAACGTGTTATATGCGAAACCGGCATCCAGCCCGGCCACGAATCCGCCGGAAAGTATGGTGATAAATACGAACACCGCCAAGGCGACGGAGAAACCGTTCAGGTTATTTGAGGCCGGCCCGTATCCCGGTTGCGCACCGGGAAACAACAATCCCAGCGCCACCCACTGCATGTAGCCGTAGATCGCAAGGGCCGCTCCCAAGTGGGCGGTAAGGCGGTATTGGCTTACGTCGGGCTGGTTGGCCAACCCGCTTTTTACCATGTACCAGCCTAGAACTCCCTGTAATCCGCCGAGGATGAAAACAACGATCAGTTTCGGCGCCATACCCCTCTCGACCCATCCTTTGGCGATGAACCATACCAGGGGCAGGAAAAAGGCGACCCCGATAGTTCGTCCCCACAGGCGGTGAAGAAACTCCAGCCAGAAGATACCCTTGAACTCGCTCAACGTCATACCGGCGTTTACTTCCTTGTATTCGGGAAACTGGCGGTACTTTTCGAAGGTGTCTTCCCACTCCGCATCGCTCAACGGAGGCAGCCAACCGGTCGCCGGCTTCCATTCGACCATGGAAAGTCCCGAATGGGTAAGCCTGGTGACGCCGCCCAGGACCACCATTATTAAGACCATGGCGCACATGACAAAAAGCCAATAGGCGATGATCTTGCGGCGTCGTTGAATGTCAGGGTCGATGGCGGCGGTGTCGGGTCCGGTCACGGATAGCTCCTAAAATCGGAGTATGGCAATGTTGATATAAAGCGAAGCGGCCACAGATTTATACCCCACCGCGCCCTACTTCAAGATATGCCTGAAGCTTGGCGATTGTGGGGAAATCCGCGGCAATTAAACAATGCCGCTAGCCGTATCAGCCGCATCCGGGATAGTAAAAAGCCAGTACCGTGATCGAAGACCCCCCCTTACATATCCCGGCCCAAGGCCCGAGAAAGCAGCATATACACCTTACCCATATCCGACGACAGGAAGGTGGTTGCCAGCACGCCGTCGAAATCGTGCTTCTTGGCGCCGCCTAAAAGGACCTCGAACTCCGAGATATACTTTGTGACGTAATCCCTGAATTCTCTGTCGTCCTGGTATTTCTGCTTGATCTGGGCAAGCTTGTTCTTCTCGCGGAAGCCCAGCATCTTGCGGACGAAAATACCCTTCTCGCCCCTGTTGAAGCGGCGCCAGTCGTCTTCGGAAATGCTGGTTTCCATGAGCCGGCCCATGTCCACGGCGATGGATTGCAGTTTTTCGGAAATGAAGGTGGCGCGGCGGAGGAAATCGTCCTTGCCGGCTTCGTCGGTTCTTTCCTTGAGGCCCTTAAGCAGCGCCGAAGCATCGCCGGAGGCGGCCCTGATATCCTTGATCTGATTGCCCAGGGACTTGGAAATGCCGCCCGCCTGTTTGATGACCTTGTCCGATACGGCGTCAAGGGCTTGCGAACGCTCACGCAGCGTCTTGTCCCATGCGTCGACCTTTTCCGCCGCTTTCTCGGATACGCTGGAAATATCCTTTGACCTTTCCGCTATGGTGTCGCCAAGAGACCCTACCCCCTTCTCGGTTTCGGCGTAACTGGACGCCATTTCCTGCATATGGCGGCGCAAGGCTATATGGACGTCTTCCAGGTTGGCTACTATCTTCTCGGTGTTGCCGGCCGCTTCGTGGGAGTATTTGCGCATAATCTCCCCTACTTTTTCCAGCTTTGCGCTATTCAGGGTGGAAGCCGCCGAAGCCTCATCCGTACGCTGGGCAAGGGACTTGCCGGTCCGCTCAATCCTGGAGACGGCGTTATCGGCGACCGAGGACAGTTCATCAGAGCGGTGTTGCAGGGATTCGGCCGCGCCGTCCACTTGCAATGCGGCCTGCTTGGATATTCCATCCAACTCCCTGGATCTTGAAAGCAGCCCCTGACCGACCTCTTTAAGACGGCCCAGGGCGCGCTCGGAAGTTTCGTTCAGTTCATCCGAGCGTTCCTTGAGGGTTTCGTTCACCGTATCGACACGGCTCACCACCCGCTCGGAACTGGCGGTTATGTCCTCTGAATGACGGTGAAGCGCGTTGGTTATCAGGGTCATCAGCTTGGCCGCCCTATCGACGGAACTGGAAACCTGATGCGAACGCTCCTGCATACCGTCCCCTACCTTGATCAGCTTGGCGGTGGCCTCGTCCGAGGCCGAGGACAGCCCCGCCGCCTGCTGATGGAGGGTGTCGCCGAAGGCTCTTATCAGGGATGAGGCGTCGTCGTAGGCCGAGGTGAGTTCCTTTGAACGCTGGCTCAGCACCTCGCCGACGTCGCCCAGCCTTTCCGTGGCCCTCTCCAGCGAGGTATCGAGTTCGCCGGTGTGTTGGCGCAGGGAACCGCCTATACCGTCCAACCGGTCCGCTACCCGGTCGGAGGCGGATGTCGCCTCCTGAACCGACCTGTTCATGGAATCTCCGGCCTCTTCGATCTTGGAAACCGCCGCGTCGGAAGCCTGTAATAACTCGCCCGCCCTGTCCTTGAGGGAATCGGTGGCGTCATGCATGTGGCCGGACACTTGATCAGCCGTCACAGTCAGCTTCTTGGTGCCATCAAGCATATAGGCCCCCGCGTCCGCCACCTTTAAAACCGTCTCATCGGCGATCGAGCCAAGTTCCCGTGAGCGTTTAGCAAATGCCTCGCTCACCGCCGTAACCCGTTCGGAAGCATCATCCGAGGCCGAGGCGAGAACCCCGCTTTGGGTCTTCAGGGCATTCGAAACCAGGGAAATCAGCTTGGCGGCGCGTTCCGATATGGAGGATATATCCCTCGACCTTTCCTGGATTTCCCCGCCGGCCTTGCCGACATCTACGACGGCCTGGTCGGCAACCGAGGACAAGCCGGCGGAATTGCGTTGCAGAATGGAAGACACGTCCAGCACCCTTGACGTGGCGTCATCGGAAAAGGTCACCAGATTCTGCATGCTCTGGCGCATTTCCTCGCTGGCTTCCTTGAGGCGGCTTTCGGCTTTCTGGGATGTCTCGTCAAGGTCCGTTGACCGGTTGCGGAGGAACTCTCCGGCCCCGCCCAGGAGTTTCGCCGAGCGGTCCGATATCTGGGCTAGCTTTTCGGCCTGACCTTCGATAACCGCCCCCGCCGCGCTTAATTGTTCGGCGGAAGCGGAGGAGGCGGTTTTCAAGCCGCCGGCGCGGTCATGAATGTCATCGCCTAAACCCTTGATGGCGGATGACGCCGAGTTTGAAATTTCGGCTATATCATGCAGTTCCTGCCGGAAGCCCTTTACAATGGCGCCGGCCCGTTCCGAAGCCCCGTCGATCTCGTTCAATCCCTGGCGAAGGGCGCGGGCGGCGACGGTAACGCCGGTCGATCCCTTTTCCGAGGCCGCCGCCACGTCCAGTGATCCCTTTATCAACAAGTCGACGAAGCCTTGCAGCTTATCGCCGGCTATATCCGAGGCCGACGACATTTCTTCGCCGCTATTGCGCAGGGCTTCGTCCGCCGTTGTCATGCTTTCCACGCAATGCCTGGAAACAGCTCTGAGATGTTCCGCCCTTTCGCGGACTAGCCTGTCGGCTTCGGAAATCTTGGACTGGGCCTGATCGGAAACGGCGGCAAGATCGGAAGTATGCGCCTTAAGCGCATCGCCGACCTTGCCCATGCCGCCGGTAGCCGTTTGGGAAGCCGTGGAGATTTCACCGGCCGCCTCGTGCATCGTCCCGATAACCGATTCCAGCTTGGCCGACGCCCTATCCGAGGAATCCGACACATCGAGCGTGTAGCCCAGCATCAACTCGTTCAATTCGCTCAACCGCGCCGAAGAGGTCTCGGAAGCATTCGAAATGTCATCCAGTTTCCGTTGGAATATTCCGGCCAGTTTTCCGGCCCGTTCCGAGACCATGCCTACATCGCTCAGGCTATTTTGCAGCACCTTGGAAGCCGCCCCGATGCCGGACACGCTTTTCTCCGTGGCGGCGGCGACGTCATCGGAACTCTTCTGCATGTCCTCGGTCAAGGAAAGTATGTGCTTGGAGGATTTGTCCGAGGAAACGGCCATCTCAATGGTGCCATGGCGCAATGCCTCGATAACGGCATTGACCCGCACCAGGCTGTGGTTGGAAAGTTTCGACAGGTCGTCGGTCCGGACTTTTACGGCTTCGCCCGCCTCGCCCAGCTTGGCGATGGTGTGCTCCGAGGCCGCGGCAATCTCCTCGGTGCGTTTTCCGATGGCGTTTCCGACATTCTCAACCTGGCTCATCACCTTGTCGGACACCACCGACAAATCATGAGAACTTTGGCGCAGGGTTTCGCCTATGGCGGCGGTCCGGGCCGCCGCATGCGTGGAAATTTCGCTCATCTGTTCGGATTGCTCAAGGAAGGCCTTGCCGGCGGCTTTTGCGTTAAGGGCGACATGCTCGGAAGTCGACAACAGTTCACGGGCCTGGCCGCTCAGCATCTCGTTTACCCCCTTGACGCTTCCCGACACTTTTTCGGAAGTTTCCGAGAGAATCCTTGTCTGTTGATCCAAACTTGCTTCTATTTCCCTGGTTTGAACCTCAACCAGTTTTCCGATACCGGTCAGGTCCTCTCCCTGCCGGCGCATGGTTTCGCGGATCTGTTCGGTCTGGGCGGCGGCCTGATCGGACCTTTGGGAAAGATCCTGGGAATGGCCGCTCAGGGCCTCCGAACTGGACCTGACCTGTGACGCCGCCTCCCTGGATGCCTGCAACAGGCTTTCCAGGCGATCGTGCAGGTTTTCCCCTATATCGCCCACCCATTCACTGGTCTCAGCCGTTACCTTGGCCAGTTCATCGGTCCGGCTCTGGAAAAAATCCGCCGCCTCCCTGGTCCTGCTGGTGGCGTCCTCGGCCGCCTGGGACAACTCATCGCTGCGCTGGCGCAGCACCTGGCAAAATTCCTCGGCCCTGGCCGACGCCCTGTCCGAAGATACCGTCAGTCCATGGGTGTAGCGGTGCAATGTATCGCCGGCTTGGCGCGCCCGGTCGGCGGCGTTCGCCGAAACCGCCTGAAGGTCCTCGGTCTGGCGGCGCAGCGAGTCGGCGATGGCCTGGCTCCTCAGGTCGGCGTCTTCCGATACCTTGGACAGCTCGAGAGTCCGGGTCCGCACCATCTCGTTGATTTTTTCGGCCCTCGAGGCGGCCTCCTCCGAGGCCTTGGTGAGTTCCTTGGACTGGCGCCGCAGGGCGTTGGTGATTTCCCACATCCGGGTCTGGGCGGTATCGGAAGGATAGGCCAGCTGCCTCATCTGCCAGCGCAGGGATTCCGTTTCGTGACGGAGATGACGGCCGCGCTCGATATAGGCGA
>JAZFTA010000184.1:0-6318 GCA_036446415.1 Rhodospirillales bacterium
CGACTTCGGCATATCGGTCAACGGAACCGTCTTCGATCCGGGATACTGGTATGTGACCACCCAGGAGGCGCAATGGGTCGGCTGGGCGCTCCAGAAACTCGGCACGGAGAACATGGACAATATCTATTTCGGCCTGGTCAACGGCATCCCCAACCCCGCCGTCAACCCGGCCGACTGGATGTCGCTCGCCCTGATCGGCGGCGCCGCGGTGATGGCGCTTTTACACAACGAATTCAAGTTCAAGAAGACGACGCTGGAACTCGCCACCTGGGCCATGATCGGCGGGGCGCTGATGGGCATCGGCTCGCGGCTCGGTTTGGGGTGCAATGTCGGCGCCTTTTTCGTAAGGGTCTCGCAAGGCGATCCTTCGGGATGGCTGTTCGGATTAGGGATGTTCGGCGGCGCCTTTGTCGGAGTTAAGATCTTCAACTGGTGGACCGAGAGGAAAATGGCCAAAGAGTTCGGCTCCTGTGATTTCTAACTTAGGAAAAAGGTAACTGGGACCATGAAGTTCGAAAAGAAAGACGATGGCGTCTATATGCTCGACGTCCAGGGCTATGTCTGTCCGCATCCGCAGATTTACACCAAGAAGGCGCTCGAAAAGGTGAACGCCGGCGATATTGTCGAAGTCTTGTTTGACAACCCCTCGTCGGGGGAATCGATCGCCACCATGTGCGATAACAAGGGCGATGAAATAATCGAAAAGAACCAGGAGGGCGGCCAGTTCAGATGGAACATACGCAAGGCCTAGTACAGTGCAGCGGATGTATAGACCCCCTACGATCAAATTGGTGAGTTGGTTATGAAGACCGATTTTTGGATCGTTACCATCATAGTGGCGGCGTTCGTCGGCTACCTGATAGGCTACACCATACCGCCCATGGTCGAGGTCGGGATGATCGGAGGCGGCGGTGAAAGCGGGGAGATCGGACTGAAGTCCAAAGTGGACGAGTCCATGGAGGAGTATTACCGCAGCCTGGCCGCGGAAGGCGAATAAGGCGGGCAATCCGCCAACGAAACGTTTGGAGCATAACCGTGCGAACCGTTCTTTGGATGCTAATAGTTATTACGACGGGCGTTTTGGCCTCTCTTGTGGGGTATTCCATTTCGTCCAAGACCGGCGTCGAACCCGGATTCTTCGAGGCCGCCGAGGCCGGCAGCTACGGCGCCGGGGCGAGTGACGGAGATGGTGGGGGCGCCGGAATGGAACAGGATATGCAAGAATATTATAAGAAACTGCTGTCGGAATAATCCGCTATCCTTTGCATATGAAAGACCGAGAAGTCTGGGACGCGGTGATCTTGGGCGCCGGCCTGGCCGGTCTCACGGCGGGCAATCTGTTGTCCCGGCCGGACGCCGACGTGCTCGTCATCGAGAAGGAAACAGCGGTCGGCGGCCTTTCCAGAACCATCGAGCATAACGGATACAGGTTCGACCTTGGGGGACACCGGTTCATCACCGAAAACCAGGTGATCGAAAATTTCGTCAAGGAGGTCCTTGGCGGCGATTTTCTGGAAGTGGACCGTTCCAGCAAGGTCTTATTGAACGGAAAGTTTTTCGACTACCCGTGGAAGCTCTTGAACGCGTTTAGGGGCCTGGGCATCCGTGGATCGTCGGCGATTGTTTTCGGTTATTTCGCCGAGCGTCTTGGCCGTCTTTTTCGCGAGTCCGGGATCGAATCGTTCGAGGACGTGATGGTGCGCCGTTTCGGCCGCCCCATGTTCGACATCTTCGTCAAGGAATACAGCGAGAAGGTCTGGGGCATCGAGTGCGGCCTGATCGCCAGGGAATTGGCCGAGTGGCGGATCCAGGGCCTTTCCTTCTGGGTCGCCGCCAGGGATGCGTTATTCGGCCCAAGCGGCGCCAACGTGCGCAGCCTTGCCCGCAAGTTCCTCTATCCTCCGTTGGGGATCGGGCGGATTTCCGAGGGATTGAGGCGCAAAATCGAAAAAAACCACCCCGTTCTGACCGGCGCGCCGGTGGTCGGGGTCAATCATTCCGCCGGAAGGATCGAAAGCGTGATGACCCGGCAAGGGGAGCGGACCCGCCTCCACCGGGCCGGGGAATTCGTCTCCACCATTCCCCTCCCCACACTGGTCCGCCTGTTCGATCCGAAACCGCCCGAGGGGATACTGGAAGCGGCGGCCTCTCTTCGCTTCCGCGATCTTTTGATCGTAACCGTCATGATCGACCGGCCGAGGGTGACCGACCAGACCTGGATATACGTTCCCGGGCGCCAGATACCTTTCGGACGGATTCACGAACCGACGAACTGGAGCGCCAAAATGGCGCCGCCGGGAAAAACCCTCCTGGTAACCGAGCATTTCTGCTTTCGCGGGGACGATGCCTGGAAGGCCGATGACGACGCCCTTGCCGCGGACACCGTCGCCAGCCTCGAAAACCTGGGATTCATACACCGCCAAGAGGTTATCGACAGCCTGGTCGTGAGAATCCCCAACGCCTATCCGATTTTCGATATCGGCCATGACCGGAATCGTCGTAAAATCCTCGATTACCTGGATACGTTCGAAAACCTGCATGCCATCGGGCGTGGGGGGGCGTTCAGGTATCTCAATATGGATCACGCCATCGAAACAGGGATCGCCGCGGCGGAGGAAATTATCGCCGGAAATTCGAAATTCCGCTCTCCCGGCCAGGAGGCGCGGCCGTGAAGTGCGCCCTGATCGTTCCGGCCTGGACGCCCGGTGAGATTTTTCCGGCCGGCACCGCCGCCTCGCAGATCAATTACTGGCAGCCACTCGGCATCCTTTACGTGGGAGCGGCCCTTCTCAAGGCCGGCCACCAGGTCGAGTTCCTCGACGGCTCGTTCCTGACCAGCGAGGACATACTGCGCCGCGTCGGTAGATTGAAACCCGACTTCGCCGGTATTTATTCAACCACCTTCGGCTGGCCGGCGGCGGCCAGGACGGCGGCCGACATCAAGGCCCTGGACCGTGGGATATGGACCTGCGTCGGCGGCCCCTATCCGACGGCGGCGCCGGAAGACTGCCTGAGCGACGGTGGCGAGGGGGTCGATGCGGCCGTCGTCGGCGAGGGAGAGGAAACGGCCGTTGCAATCCTCGACAGGCTGCGGGTGGGAAAGGACATGGACGGAATAGAGGGTGTTGTTTTCAGGAAAAACGGAAGAATCGTCGCGAACCCGCCAAGATCCCTGAACGAAGAGTTGGACGGCCTGCCTTACCCGGCCCGGGAACTGCTGGGCGACAGAGACCGCTACATCCCGGCCCCGGCCACCTACAGAAGAAAACCGGTGGCCGTGATCATGACCTCCAGGGGATGCGACCGGCGCTGCATTTTCTGTTTCCAGATGGACAGGGAGAGAAAGAGCGGAATCCGCGGGGTCCGTTTCCGCAGCGTCGGGAACGTGATCGGGGAAATCGAACTGTGCCTCGGCCAAGGCTACCGCGAAATCAAGTTCATCGACGATTCACTGGCCGCCGATTACGACCGCCTCATGCGGCTCACCGCCGAGATAAAGCGCCGCCGGCTCGATTTCTCCTGGTTCGCCTCGGCGTGCGCCAACCAGGTGGACAGACCCCTGCTCCAGGCGATGAAGGAGGCCGGCTGTTGGGCCATCCTGATCGGCGGCGAAAGCGGCGTCCAGAAAAACCTCGACACCCTGCGCAAGGGCGCCACCCTCGATCAGGTGCGCCATGCCGTCAGGGACGCCAAGGAGGTGGGGCTCAGGGTCAGCGTGCCGTTCATCTTCGGAATTCCCGGCGAGACCTTCGACGAGGCTCTCAAAACCATCGATTTCGCCGTCGAGATAAATCCGGATTTGGCCAATTTTCACGCCATAACGCCGTTCCCGGGCACGCCCCTTCACGACCGCATCGGGGAATTCGGCGCCCTTTCCGGCGATCTCAGGGATTTCACCTTTCAGGGCGCGGCCTTCGTTCCCCATACCATGACCCGCGACGAGATAGTCGAGGCCCGGCGGCTGGCTTTCAGGCGGTTCTATTCCAGGCCCTCGTTCCTGATCCGCCGGATGGCCGCCATACGAACCTGGAACGATTGCCGGACGGCGGTCATGGGCTTCCGTAGCCTTTTTTGGCTTTGGATGGACAGGATGGCGTTGGGGCGCCGGGACCGTGGCGAATACCGCCCAGATTGAGGTATTCCCCGGCAAGGGCCGGATACAGCCTCGGATTGAACAGGATGTTCATGATGAAATTGCATTCGTGGGTGCAGTGGCAGGCGCCCTGGGCGATGGGTTCCAGCACCTTCCTGGCCCGGTCCGATGCGAGGAGTCTTTCGAGGTCGTAATCATGGTCCCTGACGTTACCGAAGCCTGTCTTTAGGATTTCGCACGGATAGACCTCGCCGGTTTCCGTCAACACCAGACTCAACACCCCCGAATAACAGGGGATCAGCCGGCGGCCGGCGAGCCGGGTCCGGTGGATCAGCCGGCGCTGCACGATGTCCTGGGCGGCCTTGAGGCGGGCCCCGGCGAACCTGTGGATGGCGGAACTCCTGTTTCTCAGGTTTTGCTGCAAACGGTCGATGGCTTTGCGGTATTTTTCGACGTCGATTTCCTTGTATCCCTCCTCAAGGAGATTGCCGCGAATCATTGAAATCGTATGGGTGCCCCTGGTCTCGAGGCCGGCGACAAAATCGATGATCTGGTCCATCTTGTCCTGGTTCTGGGAGCAGAAGACGGTGTTTATGCCCAGTTCGAAGTTGGGATAGCGGTCGAGAAGCCGGCCCAGCAATCGGTATGTTTCCATGGCCTTGTCGAAGCTTCCGGGGGTATCGCGGAGCGCATCGTGATCTCCGTCGAGCCCATCTATCGAGACCTTGACGGCGATCACGCTTTTCGGGCAGCGCCGGAGAATCCGTTCGGTCCGGTCAAATATCGCTTCCCCCAACATGCCGTTGGTCGGGAGCAGCATGACCGGCGGCCTGTTCCGGTCGTGGAAGATGGCCACGGTTTCCACGAGTTCGTCGTGCAGGAAAACCTCGCCCCCCGAAAAAGCGACCCACAACAGCCGCCCCAGGGACCGGGAAACCTTGCCGACCTCGTCCAATGACAGATTCCCGCCCTCGCCCGCGTCGCCGATGCCGCCCGTGCTTTTCAAATAGAAACACCAGGGGCACCCGGCGTTGCACTTGCGGGTCACGAAGTAGGTCAACTGGATCGGCCGCCGCTTGAGGAAGACCGAGGAAATGTGGCGCAGGGGTGAATACATGGTCATCCGCGTCCCCGATTTCCGAGGTAGCGCAACAGGCCGGCCAAGCCGCCGGCCCCGACGGCCAGGGGATAGAGGAACAGATAATAGGCCGCCGCCGCCGCCGCGAACACCGCCCCCCCACCCTTGTGGAAGGCCTTCATCAGGCCCCGGCTCACCCATAGACTTGCCGCTATCGGCAGGGCCGTCAGATAGAGGAACAGGGGATCGCGGAATATAACGAACAATAGCAGGAGGACGAGGTTGACGCCGAAGAATACGACGGTTGTTTTCAGTTCCGTCGAGGCCGTGCCGGAATCGGCGAAGACGTCCCTGTTGGCGATGGAATATACGGTCCAGTTCATCGACTTGAAGACGGCGTTGCGGAGCGACCGGTAGAGGGAAAAGTTGAATATGTGGCGGACCCGGAGACGGGGGTCTATGACAATGGAGCACCCCGCCCGGCGCAGCCTGTGGCTGAATTCCACATCCTCGGCCACCGGCAGGAAGGCTTCAGGGAAACCCCGGTGGCTCCGGAACGTATCGGCGGCGATGACCATGGCGTGGGCCGCCGCATAGTCGGCGTTATCGGCTTTCTTGCATTCCGAATAATTGATGAAGATGGATTGGAAGCTGTTGAAGAACCCCCGGTCGTACGGTTTTTGGGTATAGGTCCCGCCGATGACGGTTCCGGGGCCATGGGATGAAAAGGCCTCGGCGGCGATGGAGAGCGTGTCCTCGGCCATAATGCAATCGGCGTCGGTAAAGAAAAGAACGGCGCCCCGGCTGTGGGCGGCGCCGGTGTTGCGCGCCTTCGACGCTCCGCCATGTTCCCCGAGGCGGATCAGCTTGCACTCAAACCGTTCGATTACCTCGACGGACCGGTCTTGGGAATGGTCGTCGACGACGATCACCTCGAAGGGCTCGTACTTGGAGGCATGGGCCGCTTCCAGGCACAATCCGATCGTCGCTTCGCCGTTGCGGTTGGGGATTATTATGGAGATAAATGGGGCCATCGTCCTATGACGAAGATGCTATAGGAGCCGGTATGGGTTGCCAACAGCGCCGGCCACGGCAAGGCGGCGTAGCATCGATGCTCAGTAGTAGGAGGGGGGCCGTTCCTTGTCGG
>JAZFTA010000185.1:0-2999 GCA_036446415.1 Rhodospirillales bacterium
TACAAGGCTGTAGAGCCGACAATTAGCTGTTTCCAACTGTTCTTTACAGTAAGACCCATAGTTCTATCCGATGATGGACAATCAAATTTTAGGGCATACATCGTGGTTGCGGCTCAGAAGTTTAAACGGCGACCAGGTCAAGGCGCGGACGATCTCAGTCCACATGTGTTTCCAGGCGTCAAAAAGGAACATGTTTACCGACTTTATAATACAGACGCTAAAAGTTTGCCTGGGAACTTGATAGACTCCAAGTTGTTCATTAGTTTTCACCATACTTAAATCCCCCGTAAAATGGTTATTGTGTGTTTCCGAGAATGACGGGTTTTGAAGGAGTGTTTTTTGAAGGCGTCTTATGAAAAAATCTCGGTCATAGGGCTAGGTTATGTAGGCCTGCCCATGGCGGCCGTTATGGCCAGCCGCGGGGTCGAAGTCCTGGGCGTGGACATTGATGAGAAACTGGTGGCCTTAATCAATGAAGGCCACCTCGGCATTGTCGAGCCTGATCTCGATATCATGGTTCACGGCGCCGTCAGCGCCGGAAAACTGAAGGCCGGAACGACGCCGGAGGCGGCGGAAGTTTTCATCATCGCGGTCCCGACGCCCTTCAAGGACGATCATGAGCCGGATCTTTCCTTCGTTGAATCGGCGTCGCGGGCTCTGGCCCCGGTGCTTGAAAAAGGTAACCTCATCATTCTCGAGTCCACATCGCCGGTCGGAACCACCGAGCAGGTGGCCAAGTGGCTGGCCGGGATTCGCTCCGACCTGACCTTTCCCCACCAGGCGGGAGAGGACGCGGACATCCAGGTGGCCCACAGCCCCGAACGGGTGCTGCCCGGCCAGGTGCTGTTGGAACTGGTGCAAAACGACAGGGTTGTCGGCGGCATGACGCGGCGATGCGCCGAGCGGGCGGGGGAATTCTACTCGTCCTTCATTCAGGGCAAATGCCTGTTGACCGACGCGCCCACGGCGGAACTGGTCAAGTTGATGGAAAATTCGTATCGCGACGTCAACATAGCCTTCGCCAACGAGATTTCCCTGGTCTGCGACAAACTGGGAATCGACGTCTGGGAGGCTGTGAAACTTGCCAACCACCACCCAAGGGTCAAAATCCTCAATCCCGGCCCCGGCGTCGGCGGCCACTGCATTGCCGTCGATCCCTGGTTCATCGTCAACAGCGCTCCCGAACAAACCCGCATCATCCGCACGGCGCGGGAAATCAATTCATATATGCCTAGCCAAGTAGTCGCCAAGGCCCTTGAAGCAAGCAAGGGGAAGAAGAGTCCCCGCATCGCCTGTCTCGGCCTTTCCTACAAGGCCGACATCGACGACCTACGTGAAAGTCCGGCCGTGGAAATCGTCGCCGGGCTGGCCGGGAAAAAAGACGTGGAGATCAAGGTGGTCGAACCCCATGTTGACGGCTTGCCGGATGATTTGGCGGGATTTTCCAATATTTCCTTTTGTTCCCTCGACGAGGCCGTGGATTGGGCGGACGTCATAGTCCTGTTGGCCGATCATAAACAATTCAGGGACATGGACCAAAAGCGGTTGTCCACAAAGGCGGTCGTGGACACCCGCGGCATATGGAAGTAAGGCTTCGGCACGCGCAAAAACTTTCCTAGCCGGAAAATTGTGTGTTATCCCAAGGGACGCACATCGTGGTCGCGCCGGAGCAGCTTGAAGGGAGACCAGGTCAGGACGCGGGCAATTTCGGTCCATGGAGCGCGTCTTTTTTCCTGGATTTTTCGGCGGGCTCGCCATATTTCCGGCGCCCCCTTAATCCCCGCCGCCTGCCCCCGCAACACCGGCAGGGGATGGCCCCGCATCGCCGCCCATAGAAGAAGGGCCGCCTGCATTGCCGCATGGAACGGAGTAAGAATCCAAAACAGCGGATCCGGCATGTTCTTGGCGAAAAGCCAGATACCGTTGCGGGCACTGTGGTATCGGGCGAAGTCGCTGGTCCGCCCGCTTATCGCCGAGCCCACGTGGCGGACCACGGCGTCCCTGACCTGGACGCAGCGCCCGCCCATAAGGCGGATTCTGAAGGCCAGATCCACGTCCTCCAGGTAACAGAAGAAACGCTCGTCGAAACCTCCCGCGGCGTTGAAATCTTCGGTCCGGTACATGGCGGCGGCCGCGCAGGGGCCGAATGTTTCTCCCTCTTCAGGCAGATCATCGATGGGATGGCCGTGGTTGCCGCGCCAAGCCAGGCCGGTGGCGAAAAGGGCGTCGCCGCTGCCGTCTGTCCGATGTTCATTGTTGGCGTCGATCTGGGTCGAGCCGAACATCGCCGTTCCGGGATAACGCCGGGCAGCGTCAAGGAGCTTCTCCAGCCAATCGGGTTCGGCGAAGGCGTCGGGGTTGAGGGTGGCGATCCACGGAGCCCGGCAGCCCCCGGCGCCCCTGTTGTTGGCGGCGGCGAAGCCGGTGTTTTGGTCCAATTCGATCACACTGAAACGCCGATCGTCCGGAACCGCGCCAACCAGTGAGCCGTCCTTCGAGGCGTTGTCCACCACCACCGCCTCGAAGTTCTCTATCGTTTGGCAGGCCAGGGCTTCCAGGCAGCGTTTCAGCATTTCGCCAGCGTTGTAGTTGACGACGATCACCCGGATTTGCGGCGTATTTTGGTCTGCATCAGCGGTCATTTTCTGGCCTAATTCGGTCCAATCAGAGGAACAATGGCCCCGCCGGGCGTTTCAATCAAGCCATGGCGAAGTTATTGAAATGATGGACCGCTCCCCCATGCGCTTTATAGTATGTTCCCGGACCCATAGGAGGATAAGTGGAAGTCGTTGAAACAAATATTGAAGGCGTCAAGCTGATACGTCCCCGAATATTCGAGGACGAACGCGGCGCTTTCCTGGAAACCTACAGCTGTGGACGTTATTTGGAAGCCGGGATAGACGTTGAATTTGTCCAGGATAATTTAGTCCTGTCCCGTCCCAAGGGGACTATGCGCGGCCTTCACTTCCAGTCTCCTCCACACGCTCAGGCCAAGCTGG
>JAZFTA010000186.1:0-6374 GCA_036446415.1 Rhodospirillales bacterium
ACCGGCAGGCCCAGGGTCGAGGCGATAATCACGGTGATCGCCGCCGACAGGGCGACGCAGAAGGCCCGCGCCCGGTCCAGCTTGGTGATCCGTTCACCGACGGTGCGGATCAATTTTGGGCCGAACAGCACCAGTCCCGCCGATATCCCGACGGCCCCGACCAACATAACCCAGATCGGGATTTCGGCCTTGGCCGCTATGCCGCCGGTTGAAGCGGCGCTGACAATTCCGGCCAGCGGCCCAACGGCGTTGGCCACGTCGTTGGCGCCGTGGGCGAACGACAACATAGCGGCCGAGCAGATCAAGGGAATGGTGAACAGGGTGCTGACCGCCTTGCGGCGGCTTTCCATGTTTTCGGACGCCTTGGCCACCGCCGGCCTGACCAGGGCGTAGGTGACGGCGAACATGGCGGCGCCAATAAAGGCGACAGTGCTTGCGTCTGCCTTCCATAGTTTCTTCAGGCCCTTGGTGACCAGATAGATGGAAAATACCGAGGCCATTATCGCCACCAGCACCGGTACCCAGCGCCGGGCGGCGGCGATCATGTCTTCCTTGGAGTATATGGCGAACTTGATGAAGGCCAGGAAAGCGGCGGCTACAATGCCGCCCATAACCGGCGATATCACCCAACTGGCGGCGATCTTGCCCATGGTCGCCCAGTTGACGACGCTGAACCCGGTGGCGGCTATGCCGGCCCCCATGACCCCGCCGACGATGGAGTGGGTGGTCGATACCGGGGCTCCGATGTAGGTCGCCAGATTGAGCCACAGGGCGGCGGCCAAAAGGGCCGCCAGCATGACCTGTATGAAAACCCTGGTGTTGGGCATCATGGAGGGGTCGATGATTCCATTCTTGATGGTCGATACCACGTCGCCGCCGGCCATAAGGGCCCCGGCGGTCTCGAAAACGGCGGCGATAATCAGGGCCCCGACCAGGGTCAGGGCCTTTGAGCCGACCGCCGGCCCGACGTTGTTGGCGACGTCGTTGGCGCCGATGTTCAACGCCATGTAGCCGCCGACGATGCAGGCGGCGACGACGAAGGCGCTGTTTTCGGTCAGCGCGAATATTGAAATGTCGTAAAAGCCCAGGGTGGCGATGATCCACACCGCAACCAGGAACAGGATGCTTATCCCGATTTTGAAAATTTTCTGTCCGGCTTCAAGGGTCGCCTGTTCGAGCCGGACGATCTGTTTCAGGTCTTTATCTAGGGGAGTTTTCTTTTGAAGTTCAGGTAGTTTCATCAGGTTTTTCTATTTTACTTTCTCTCTTGGTTCTTTTCATCCTCGCCTGATCCACCGCCTGGGCGGCGGCAAATCCCATAGGCAATGGCGTCACATAATAGCGTCATGGGCCGCCAGCGCCGCCATATTGACAAGGTCGGAAACGGTGGCGCCCATGGGCGCGATCTGGGCCGGCCTGGACAGACCCAGCAACAAAGGGCCGATGACGGTTCCACCGCCCAGGTTCTGCATAAGCTTCGACGAAGTGTGTGAACTGTGCAGTCCCGGCATTATCAGCACGTTGGCTGCGCCTGAAAGACGGCAAAAGGGATATGCCCGTTTCATCAGTTCGGCGTCCAGAGCGACATCGACGGTCATTTCGCCATCGTATTCGAAGTCCACTTTGCGGCGGTCCAGCTCCTCGACCGCGGCGCGCATCTTGCGGGCCCTGTCCAAATCGGGGTTGCCGAAGTTGGAAAAAGAGATCAACGCCACCCGGGGTTGGTGTCCCAGTTGCCGCGCCACCGCCACCGTTTGGATGGCGGAATCGGCGAACTGATCGGTTGTCGGAAGTTCATGCACCGAGCTATCGGCGATAAAGACCGTGCGCCCGCTGGCGATCAGGATGGTCAGGCCGAAAATGTGTTTGTTTGGGGCCGGGTCCAGGACGCGGGTTATTTCATCCAACGCCACATGGTAGTTCCGCGTAAGCCCGGTAACCATGGCGTCGGCATTGTTGGAGGCGACCATACAGGCGGCGAAAATGTTCCGATCCTGGTTGACCATGCGCTGGCAATCGCGGAACATGGCGCCTTTGCGCCGCAAGCGCTGATAAAGGTAATCCATGTAATACTTGGTGGAGTCGCTCAGTTTGGCGTTAAGGATTTCCAATTCCTCGGTGTCGGCAAGGCCAAGTGTTTTCATGGTGTTGCGGATGCGGTCCTCGCGGCCGATCAAGACCGGCGTGCCGTAACCGGCGTTGCGAAATCCGACCGCCGCGCGGATGCTTTTTTCCTGTTCTCCCTCGGCGAAAACAACCCGCTTGGGGTTTTTGCGGACCTGCTCGAAAATGACTTGCAGGCTGCCGGCGGTTGGGTCCAGCCGGGCTCTCAAATGATTGCGGTAGGCGTCCATGTCGATCACCGGCTTTCGCGCCACGCCGCAATCCATTGCCGCCTTCGCCACCGCCATCGGCACCGCGGTCATCAGCCGGGGATCGAACGGCGCCGGTACTATGTAGTCCTGGCCGTACTTCAGGTGGCGGCCGGAATAGGCGGTGTCCACTTCATCGGGGACGTCTTCGCGGGCAAGCTTGGCGATAGCCTGGGCGGCGGCGATTTTCATGGCGTCGTTGATGGAACTGGCGCGCACGTCCAGCGCCCCGCGGAATATGTAGGGAAACCCCAAAACGTTGTTTATCTGATTTGGATAGTCCGAGCGCCCGGTGGCGACGATGGCGTCGGGATGGGCCGCCTTGACCTCGCTGGGCTCGATTTCCGGGTCGGGGTTGGCCATGGCGAAAACGATGGGTTTCGCGGCCATCGATTCCACCATTTCCCGGGAAACGGCGCCCTTGACCGAAAGGCCTAGGAATACGTCGGCGCCGGCCATGGCCTCGGCCAGGGTGCGCGCCTTGGTCTTTGCGGCATGGGCCGATTTCCATTGGTTCATTCCCTCTTCGCGGCCCTGATATATGACGCCCTTGGTGTCGCACATCACGACATTATCCGGACCGGCTCCCATGCTTTTGATAAGTCCGACGCAGGCGATGGCGGCGGAGCCGGCGCCGTTGACAACGAATTTGGCCTTTTCCAGCGTCCGCCCGGTAAGAGACAGCGCGTTGATGATACCGGCGGCGGTGATTTTGGCGGTACCGGGCTGGTCGTCGTGAAAAACCGGGATATCCATGATCTCGCGCAGGCGCTGCTCGATGATGAAGCAATCCGGGGCCTTGATATCCTCCAGGTTGATGCCGCCGAAGGTTTTGCCCAAAAAACGCACGCAGTTGACGAATTCATCTATATCGGTGGTGTCGACTTCGATATCGAAGCAGTCTATGTCGGCGAAGCGCTTGAAAAGAACGGCCTTGCCTTCCATCACCGGTTTCGCGGCCAAGGCCCCCAGGTTTCCCAGGCCAAGGACCGCCGTGCCGTTGGTGATTACCGCCACCAGATTGCCCTTGACCGTGTAGTCATAGGCCAGGTCGGGGTTCTTTTCGATTTCCAGGCACGGCGCGGCGACGCCCGGCGAGTAGGCCAGCGACAGATCCCGTTGCGAGGTCAGCGGTTTGGTCGCCCGAATCTCCAGCTTTCCCGGCCGTCCGGACGAATGAAGCAAAAGGGCCTCCTGGTCAGTGACGTGGGTTGATCTCTGGGCCATGAGTCCGGATCCTTAATTTATGGGGTGGCGGCGGCGGAGCGGTGGATGTGAACGTTGGCGCCGCCGTTATCCTTGAGAATCCTCGCGGCGGCGCTTTCGCGGTCCTCGCCTACGGCCCGCACCCAAAGGATAACGCTTCCCGCTTCGATGGAGCGGGCGAAATCCTCGGTGTTCGGGGCCGAGGTGACTTCGTCGAGAATCTCCTTTACGGCGACACCGCCGACGGCCGCCGCGATGATCCCGGCGACGGTGGCGGCAACCGCTCCCCCGGCCAGATAAATAGCCACCGAACCGACCAACGGCCCTTCGTACTTGATCTCGCCGACCAAAGCCGTCAGCACGTCTTTCCACGGCTTGCCCGGCTTGCCGGCGGCGTCTATGGATTCATGGGACGAAAGTACGCTGAGGTCCGAGCGCTCGAAGCCGGCGCTGATTAGGGCCTCCACCGCCGTCTCGAAACTTTCGCGGTCGGCGAACAGGCCGACTACTTCGAGGGCGGTTATGGTAGTGGTTTCTCTGTCTGTCACTTTCGGGTTCCTTCGCCTCCCTATTGTGCCTAAGGCGGGCGGCGATTCATAGCCTGAACCGTGGGCGTTGTGCTAAAGTTCCGCGGCATTTGAAATCGAGCTACATTAGCGCCGTGCAACAACTTGAACCAAAGAAAGCATTAAAAATTCCACCGGCCGGTTCCGCTAAGGATTCCGGGCGCCCTACGCCGATGATGGAACAGTATCTGGCCATCAAAAAAGAGCATCCCGAAAGCCTGTTGTTCTACCGCATGGGGGATTTCTATGAGCTTTTCTTCGAAGACGCGGTGGCCGCCGCCAAGGCGTTGGACATCACGCTTACCAAGCGGGGCAAGCATCTGGGCAACGATATCCCCATGTGCGGGGTGCCGGTGCACTCCCATGAAACGTATCTGTCCAGGCTAATCCGCCACGGTTTCAAGGTGGCGGTGTGCGAACAGATGGAAGACCCGGCCGAAGCCAGGAAGCGGGGACCGAAGACGGTGGTCAGGCGTGGCGTCATCCGGATCATCACTCCCGGAACGCTTACCGAGGATACCCTGCTGGACGGCCGCAGCCACAACTTCCTGGCCGCCTTGGCGGCGGTCCGGGGCGAGTTGGGAATGGCCTGGATCGATGTTTCCACCGGCTCCTTCAATACCCAGGCCCTGGAGGCCAAGGATCTGGGCGCCGCCCTGGCCAGGCTCGACGCCGGGGAATGGTTGATCTCCGAAGACATGGCCCTCGATGAGGGCCTGACCGAAATCTTTAACGAACTGGGCGACAGACTGAGCCGGCTGGGCAATGGAAGCTTCGACAGCGAGAAAGGGCGCCGGCGCCTTCATGACCTTTATGGGGTCAAGATGCTGGATGCCTTCGGCGATTTCACGCGCCCCGAGCTGGCGGCGGCCGGGGCGCTGGTCGATTACCTTGAGTTTACCCAAAAAGGCAAACTGCCCCGTCTGTCGCCACCATCCCGCCTGGGCCGGGATTGGGTGATGGAGATCGACGCCGCCACCAGGCGTAACCTGGAACTGACCCAATCACTGGCCGGCGAACGCAAGGGCAGCCTTCTGAACGTCATCGACAAGACGGTGACCGGGGCCGGGGCCAGGCTTCTGGCCTCCCACCTGTCGGCCCCGCTAAGGGACTTAGAGGTCATAAACACGCGCCTCGACATGGTGCGGTTTTTCGCCGAACAGGAAAGATTGCGCGGCGACATCCGCGACATGCTCAAACCATGTCCCGACATGGAACGCGCCCTTTCCAGGCTGAGCCTGGACCGCGGCGGGCCCAGGGACCTGGCGGCGGTCCGCGATGGCCTTGCCACAAGCGCCAAGGTGAGGGCCGCCTTGAGCGCCGACTTGAGCGCCGACCGTCCGGCCACGATGCCTTGTGGTATCGAAAAATGCTTGGAAGACCTGGGCTCTCACGGCCCACTGGTCGATCATCTGAGCCGCGCCCTGGCCCCGGACCTGGGCCTGCAGGCCCGTGACGGCGGCTTCGTGGCCCAGGGCTATGCGGCTGAACTTGACGAATTCAAGGCCCTTCGCGACGAAAGCCGGCGCTTGATAGCCAAGCTGCAAAGCCGTTACGTAAACGAAACAGGAATAGCGTCCCTCAAGGTCAAGCATAACAACCAGCTAGGCTATTTTATCGAGGTCTCCTCGGTACAGGCCGACAACATGCCATCTAGCGGCGAAAGTCCCTTCATCCACCGCCAGACCACCGCCAACCGGGTAAGATACTCGACGGTGGAGCTTGGCGACCTGCAAAGCGCCATCGCCAGGGCGGCCGATCAGGCTTTGGCCTTCGAGCTCAAGGTATTTGCCGAACTTTGCGGCGAAGTTCTTGATAAATCGGAGGTAATAGCCGCGGCGGCGGGGGCCGTGGCGGCCCTGGACGTGGCCTCGGGGCTGGCCCAACTGGCCACCGAAAGGCGCTATGTGCGCCCGCTGGTGGATGATAGTTGTTGTTTCGAAATAAAAGCCGGCCGCCACCCGGTGGTCGAGGCGGCCCTGGAGGAAAGCCAGGAGGGAACCTTCGTCGCCAACGACTGCCAACTTTCCGGGGATTCAAGCCTGTGGCTGCTTACCGGCCCCAATATGGCCGGCAAAAGCACTTTCCTGCGCCAGAACGCCCTGATCGCCGTGCTCGCCCAGATGGGCTCCTTCGTCCCCGCCTCGGAGGCCACAATTGGGGCCGTCGACCGCTTGTTTTCCAGGGTCGGGGCGGCCGACGACCTGTCGCGCGGACGGTCCACCTTCAT
>JAZFTA010000187.1:0-8042 GCA_036446415.1 Rhodospirillales bacterium
AGGGCCAGGGCTTCGGCCAGGGGCATCATTTCGCCGCCGGCCTCAAAACAATCGTCGGTCAGGGCCGCCACTACCTGGCCTCCAGCCGGCAGTAATCGACTATGAAATCGGCTATGGCTACAACGTCGTTAAGGTCGAGGAGGGGAACGCCGAGGCCCTCCACGGCTTGGTCGCTGGCCACCGCGACCACCGTCTGGTCGCCGCCGCGCATCAACGGCTTGCCGGCGGCGGGCCGGTGGACCTCCATCTTGGGGTGGGGGTGTTCCTTGAAGCCCTCGATCAACAGCAGGTCGACCGGCTCCATCTTGGCGATAATTTCGTTTATGCGGGGTTCCGGGGCGCCCCGGTGCTCGTGCATCAACACCCACCTTGACGACGAGGTGAGCAGCACCTCAAAGGCCCCGGCCCGGCGGTGGCGCTGTGAATCCTTGCCATCGGTGTCGATGTCGAACTTGTGGTGGGTGTGCTTCATGGTCGAGACCTTATAGCCCCGCCCGATTAGTTCAGGCAACAGCTTGACCACCAGCGTGGTCTTGCCGCTGCCGCTGGAGCCGACTAGAGAGAAGACCTTCATTTAACCGCCGCCGCTTTCGTCGCTCCCGGCGATGTGGATCAGCCCGGCCCTGAGATAGTCATAGCCGGTGACAAGGGTGATAACCGCCGAAGCCCACAGGCCGTAGATGCCGACATCAATGGTCGGGACGCCCCAGAATTCCGGCCCGGCCCGGCCCACTATGAGGAAGCCCAGGGACAGCATCTGGATCACCGTCTTGAGCTTGGCCATCGAGGAGACCGGCAACCCGACCTTGACCTCGGCCAGGAACTCGCGCAAACCGGAAACCAGGATCTCGCGGCACAATATGACCGCCGCCGGCAGTATGGTAAGCCCGCCGATGCGGTCGATACCGACCAGCATCAACAGCACCGACGCCACCAGCAGCTTGTCGGCGATGGGGTCCAGAAACCGGCCCAGGTTGGAATACTGGTCCAGGGTCCTGGCCAGGTAGCCGTCGAAAAAATCGGTGAAGCAGGCGTAGGTGTAGACGGCCAGGGCCAGCCAGTTGCCAAGCGGCTGGGGCATGAACAGCAGGCCGATCACCACCGGGATGGCGGCTATCCTGGTGAAGGTCAGGATGTTGGGCAGCTTCTTGTACATGGCAAATTCGTTGCAAATTTATTCCCAGGGTGCGCCCGGCATTCTAATCATCTAATCGTCGGAGTGAAACCAGTCATAGACTTTATTGGCGGTCGCCCCGCTTATGCCTTCCACGTCCTCGAGGTCGGCCCGTCCGGCCTCGGCGACGGCGCGGGCCGAGCCGAAATGATGCAAAAGAGCCTTCTTGCGCTTGGCCCCTATGCCGGGGACCTCGTCGAGGACCGAGCGCCTCATCGACCCGGAGCGCCTTTTGCGGTGCGCCCCGATGGCGAAACGGTGGGCCTCGTCGCGCAGCCGCTGCAGGAAATACAGCTCCGGGTCGCGGGCTCCCAGGGTCAACGGCGGCTTTTCGCCCGGCAGGTGGATGCGCTCCCGGCCGGCCCCCCGCCCGGCCCCCTTGGCGATGGCGGCCAGGGCGACGCCATCGATGCCGAGGTCCGAGAACACATCGAGGGCCGCCTTGAGTTGCCCGGGACCGCCGTCGATCAGCACCAAGTCCGGCCACTGGCCCTGGTCGCGGTCAGGATCCTCCTTGATGGCCCGCGAAAATCGGCGGCCCAGCACCTCCCTCATCATGGCCAGGTCGTCGCCGGGAGTGAAGGCTCCGGCCCCCTTATCTCCCTTTATGTTGAACTTGCGATATGCCTTCGGGACCATGCCCTTGGGTCCTGCGACGATCATCGCGCCGACCGCCTGACTGCCCGATACATGGGAGTTGTCGTAGACCTCTATCCTCTCGGGGGCCGCCTCAAGGCCCAGGGTTTCGGCCAGTTTTTCCAGCAGCCGGCGTTGCGAGGCGCTCTCTCCCTGGCGCCGGCCCAGGGCCTCGGCGGCGTTGGCCAGGGCGTGGGCGACCAGCCTGGACTTGGGGCCGCGTTGAGGGCGGACAACCGTCACCCGCCGGCCGGCGGAAACGCCCAGCGCCTCGCCGATCAGACCCTGGTTGGCCAGGCGGTGGCTGATCAGGATTTTGGCGGGCGGCGTCTTGTTGTCGTAGAACTGGGTAATGAAGGCCTCCAGCACCTCGGCCGCGCCGTCGTCCATTTGGTGGCTGGGAAAATAGGCGCGGTTGCCGAAGTTGCGGCCGCCCCGGAAAAAGAAGACCTGGATGCAGGTCTGGCCCCCCGCCTGATGAGCGGCGGCGATGTCGGCGTCGCCCAGGCCGTGGGGGTTGATGTCCTGGTGGGCCTGGACCTGGCTAAGGGCCTTGATGCGGTCGCGGTATTGAGCCGCCCTCTCGAACTCCATGGCGTCGCTGGCTTCGAGCATGCGGGCCGCCATCACCTCCTTGATCTTGCGGCTTTGGCCGGCCAGGAAGGCGCGGGCTTCATCTACCAGGGCCTTGTATTCGTCCTCGCCGATGCGCCCGACGCAGGGACCCGAGCAACGCTTGATCTGGTACAGGAGGCACGGCCTGGCCCGGTTGGCGAACACGGCGTCCGAACAGATCCTGAGCCCGAAGGCCCTTTGTAAGACGGCTATGGTCTTGTTGACCGCCCCGGCCGAGGCGAAGGGGCCGAAGTATTCGCCCTTAGGCGTGCGCGCCCCGCGGTGCTTTAAGACCCTGGCGAAGGGATGACCGCCGCCGACCAGGATGGAGGGGAACGACTTGTCGTCGCGCAGAAGGATGTTGTAGCGGGGCTTGAGGCGCTTGATAAGGTTGGCTTCCAGCAACAGGGCCTCGGCCTCGGTGTGGGTGATGACGAACTCCATGGCCGCCGTCTGGGCCACCATCCTGGCCAGGCGGACGTTCAGGCGATGGGGGCGGGTATAGGCGGCAACCCTTTTTTTGAGGTTCCTGGCCTTGCCCACATAGAGCACGCCGCCGTCGAGGCCGATCATCCGGTAGACCCCGGGCTTGGCGGCCAGGGTATTGAGATGGCCCTCGATCACCCCGGCCCCGGTTTCAGGCGGCGTCCCGGCCTGTTCCAGATCAGCGTTTTTTGTCTCACGACCCATGCATGACCCTCGCTCGATCCTCGACCGAAACCCCCTCATAAGGGGGGTGAAGGGATTATACTTTGGTATATGTCATCGCGTAAGCTGGAGGCGAAAAAAGGGCGGCCCATCAACTATCCACGACTCTTGTGGATAAGGCTGTTGATAATTGCCCCTTCAAGGGCCGGGACTTAAATATACCGGGGATTCCTTGTATTTGCCTATTATTTAGGCATACTATTAATGCATTGATTTTAAACACAAAAGAATAAAATACACAATCGATTCGCAAAATAGCCAAAAAAGTTAACGGCCTTCCCAAAAAAAAGTAAATGAACGCCATCCTGTGTACAACTCAACCGGTTTGAGGGCCTTTGAATCCTTTTTTTGCAATGGGTTGTGAGAAAACTGAAAAGCAAAATATTATGCTTATTGGGTAGCGGCCGGGGACTGATGGGGGCTATGTCCTAAGCCGCTCGATCTCGATCCCGACGCTGGCCGCCTCCTCGAAGGCGTCCAGCTTTTCGATCCTAACCCTGGCGCTTTTTACCCTGGCGTCCTCCAGGCAATGGGCGGCGATCTTCTCGGCCAGAGTCTCGACCAGGTTGACATGGACGCCGCCGGCGATTTCCAGCACGCCCTTTACCACGTCCTCGTAGCAGACGACGTTGGCTATGTCGTCGTTGAGCGGCTCGGCGCTTTCCCCCACTCCCAGATCGAGGTTGATGCGGACCCGCTGGGCTGCCCCCTTCTCGTGGCCGTGGACGCCGATCGAACAGCGGGTCTCCAGGTCCCTTATGAAGACGTGATAGACGCCCTGCCTGGCGTCGGCGACTGGTACAGTACTGGGGGGATGTACCTGTTTCAAATGGCCGGACGTCATATCGCTACGCTCCCCTGTTATGCCAAGGTATTATTCCAGGTCCGACTTGGCGTCGGGCTGACGCCAGCCCAGGTGCTGGCCGCCGTCCAACGCTATCATCTGCCCGGTCATCGACGGCGCGTCAAGGATGAAGGCCACCGCCTGGCCTATTTCCTCCGGCTCGACCTTCCTTGAAAGCGGCGTCGAGGCCCACTGGCGCCTGAAGGATTCCTCGCTTTGGCGGACGCCGGGCAGAGTCGGCCCCGGCCCGATGGCGTTGACCCTTATCTGAGGGGCCAGGGCCAGGGCCAGGGTCTGGGTCATGGTCCACAGCGCCGACTTGCTGAGCGTGTAGGTGGTGAAATAGGAGGTAAGGTTCCATACCCTCTGGTCGATTATGTTGATGACGTTGCCTTGGCCCCCGCCGCCAACCTGCCCGGCGAAGTCCTGGGTAAGCAAAAACGGGGCGCGCAGGTTGACCTGCATGTGAGCGTCCCAGGATTGGCGGGTGGCGGTCTTGGGCGAATCGTCCTCGAACACCGAGGCGTTGTTGACCAGCGCCGAAAGCGGCCCGATGGCCGAGGCGGCATTACCCGTCAGCGCCGCCGCCTCGTCTTCGCAGGCCAAGTCGGCGTGGACCGCCGCCGCCCGCCCGCCGGCCGCGGTTATTTCCCCGACCAAACCGTCGGCGGCCTGTTTCGACGAGTTGTAGTGGACCGCCACCGCCCAGCCGCGGCCGGCCAGTTCAAGCACGATGGCCCGGCCGATGCGCTGGGCGCCGCCGGTGACCAGTGCGGCTTTGGGGGTATTTTCGTTCATAACGCCCATCCATAAAAGTGGCTGGCGATGTAGACCCCGTAACCGGTCAAAAAGAAGGCGGCCTCGAGGCGGCTGAGCCGCCAGCCGGTTATCAGGAACACGATCAGCAACCCCGTCGCCGCCATCATAACCCATATGTCGAATGAAAGTATCCGGGCCGGTACCGGCAGCGGCGTGGCCACCGCCACCGATCCGATGACGCCCAGCACGTTGAACAGGTTGGAGCCGACCACGTTGCCAAGGGCCAGGTCCGTGTGCTTGCGGTAGGCCGCCATCATCGAGGCCGCCAGTTCGGGCAACGAGGTGCCGAAGGCGACCAGGGTCAGGCCGATCACCTCTTCGGCGACGCCTAAGGTCCGGGCGATGGCGACCCCGCCCTCGACCAGCAGGTCGGCGCCGTAAAGCACGCCCCCCAGCCCGCCGGCCAGGGCCGCCAAGGCGATCCAGAGCCGGTCGGGAAGGTCCTGGTATTCCTCGGTCTCTCTGACGTGGATTTCGGCGGCCCCATCGCCGCCGTGGGTTTCTCGCCAGTAGGAATAGCCGAGAAAGGCAAAAAACGTGACCAGCAGGGCCGACCCCCCCGCCACGGCTATCTCGCCCGTCAAGCACAGGAACGCGAACAGCGCGCTACCGGCCACCAGCACCATTCCGTCGCGCTTGAGGACGCCGGGGGTTATGGCGATGGGCATGACCAGGGCGGTGGCGCCCAGGACCAGAAGCACGTTGGCGATGTTGGAGCCGACGATGTTGCCAAGGGCCATACCCTCCGATCCCGACAGGGCGGCGTTGAGGCTGACCACGAATTCCGGCGCCGAAGTGCCGAAGGCGACCACCGTCATGCCGACGACCAGGGCCGACACCCCCAGCCGGCGGGCCAGGTCAACGGCCCCGCGGACCAGGAACTCGGCGCCACCCAGCAGCAGGACGAACCCGGCCATGACCTGGAAATACATCATGGCCGGATAATACCCGCTTAGCCCCCGACGGCAAGGTGGCGGAATTCGATGACAATCTTTTCGTAAATCCGGCGCTTGAAGGGAATTATGATCGAAGGAAGCGAATCAAACTCCACCCACTTCCATTCCGAGAATTCGGGATGTCCCGAGGCGTTAAGGTCGATGTCCCCGTCCAGCCCCAGGAAGCGGAGCGCAAACCATCTTTGCTTTTGCCCGCGGTATTTTCCCTTCCATAACCTGCCGACCAGGTCATCGGGAAGGTCATAGGCGTACCAGCCGGAACTCTTGGCGATTATCTCAACCTTTTCGGTGCCTATTTCCTCGGCCAGCTCGCGCATCACCGCCTGGCGCGGTTTCTCGCCCTTGTCTATGCCGCCCTGGGGCATCTGCCAGTATTCGCTCACCATGTCTATGCGCTTTCCCACCAACACCCGGCCCGAAGGGTTGAACAGGACGGCCCCGACGCCACGGCGGTAGGGGAGTTTATCGCTCAATCGTTACTCATTCGATGAATTGCTTGTCGGCTATTGCCGAGACCGGGGCCAGCACCAGTTTCTTGGCCTCAAAAGTGGCGATCCAGGCGGCGAGGCGCTCCAGGGTCGCCGGGTTGGGGGCGGCGATCAGCGAAATCGCCGCCTTCTGGCGGACGATCGGCTCCAGTTCGGCGAGCATCCTGTCTATCTCGGACCTCGACCTGGAGCCGGTAAGAAGCAGGTTGTTCATTACCCTGGGCAGGCCGATCTCGGTGGCGATCCTGGGCGCCACCGTATCGGGATTGGCGCCGCCGTCGACGAACATGAGCCCCCTTGAGTTGAGCGCCTCCAACATGGGGCGGACGTGCTTTTCCTCGGTGGAGAACTTGGAGCCCATTACCGTGGCGACGCCGACAAAGCCGGAGAAACGGCTCAGCAGCACCTCGAGCCTATTTTTGTTTTCCTCCGGTTTCAGCGTCGTCATCAGGGCGTCGGGGCCGGGATCGAAAATGGGGAAGTTGGCCGGCTCCAGGGGCAGCGACAGCAATACCTCGTGGCCGGCCCCGCGGGCCGCGGCGATCCATTGCTCCAAACCTTCGCCATAGGGATCGAAGGCCAGCGTAACCTCGCCGGGAAGGCGCTTGATGGCGGCCTCGGTGGCGGCGGCGCTGAGGCCCATTGAGGTGATGATCACGGCAATCCTGGGCAGGGTGTTGTTTTCATCGAAAGGCCGGGCGTAAACCCGCCACGGCTTGCGTCCCTGGTCGCCGATCCTGGGCAGCGGCCCGTGTTCACCTTGCTCTATCAGGGCCGGATCGGGCACCGCGGCCAGGGATTGGGAGGCCGCCGGTTCCTTGAGGCCGCCGAACGAAGCAAGGGTCACCGGAGAGGCGACGATACCGGCCACCGGACCCTGATCGGCGGCGGCGATGGCGTTCAGCGAACCGGCGGCAGTCCTGGAGCGGGGTTTTTTCTTGGGAGGAACGTCCAGCACCACCCTGGAAACGCCGGGCTTGGTCACCGGCAGTGGCGCCAGCTTGGATTCCACGGAGGATTTTCCGCCTGATTTGGAGCCCGGCTCCGAAGCCGCCTGGGCCGGCTCCGGATCATCGGAGCCAAGGAACATCCATATGCCGCCGCCGACCAGGCCAAGGACGAGCAGGCCGCCGACGGCGCCGGCTATTATCAGGTTGCGCCGGCCGCCCAGCTTGGCGGCCAGGCCGCCGCCGCCTTCTTCATCGTCGTCGTCATCGGTGTCTTCGGCTTCCTCTTCCTCGGCTTCCTCCTCGTCATCCTCAACGTCGTCTTCGTCGTCGCCGGAGCCCTTTCGCCCCTTCGAGAACAAGCCTTTGAGTTTTTTTGTGAATTTCACGGCCCTACCCGCATCAACAATTATTTACGGCTGGTTCGCCGAAATCATGCCGGAAAACATGGAAACCCCGCGCAACAGGTCCAAGGCCCGGGCCAGTTGGTAGTCCTGCGGCGGGTCGGATTTCTTCCCGGCCCCGTCCTTGGCCCCGTCCTTGGCGCCGTCTTCCGGCTTGGCCTTCCCGTTGCCGTTTTGGTTGCCGTTGTCCAGGGCTCCGCGCAGGTCCGATTCGCGGCGCCGCTTGGGGCCGTTTATGGTTTCGATCTTGGCCTGTTCGACCACTATGTCGGGCTCGATCCCGACGGCCTGGATGGAGCGCCCCGAAGGCGTGTAGTAGCGGGCCGTGGTCAGCCGCATGGCGCCTTGGCCGGAAAGCGGGATGATGGTCTGGACCGATCCCTTGCCGAAGGACTTGGTGCCGAGAAGGATGGCCCGGCGATGGTCCTGCAGGGCCCCGGCGACGATCTCC
>JAZFTA010000188.1:0-7733 GCA_036446415.1 Rhodospirillales bacterium
ACTCGTCGGCCGCGACCTTCTCCAGGCCGTCGAGGTCGATGGCCTCGCCGATGCCGCATCCGCCGCAAAGGTAAACGCCGGTTTTCAGGTTTTCACTCATTGACCGGCTCCGTCCACCGCCTGGATGGCCTTGAGGGCCGCGGCGGTAGCCGACTGCACCGACATGGAAACGTCCAGCGGTCCGATTGCGGCGCCGGCCGGGATCATTCCATCCGTTCCCTCTTGGCTGGGCACGATGAAACCGTACTCGTCGGTCTCAAGCCCCACCGGGGGGGCGTCGGCGGCCGCCGAGGGTTCCATGCCGGTGGCCAGCACCACCAGATCATAGGACGCCTCGTAGAATTCGCGGGTCAGCGTGTTCTCTCCTTTAACGACCGGATTGCCGCCGTCTCCCTCGGATATGGCGGCCGGTTTGGATTTGACGAATTTGACCTGGGGATCGGCGGCCAGTTTGCGGTAGAAGTGCTCCAGCTTGTCGTGGGCCCGGATGTCAATGTAATAGATGTCGATTTGGGCGTCGGCGTACTGCTCGCGGATGTAGGCGGCATGCTTCATCGAGGCCAGGCAGCATATCCTTGAACAATAGGGAAGGTGGTTGACGTCGCGTGATCCGGCGCATTGAACCATCGCCACCCTCTTGGCCTCCTTGCCGTCCGAGGGGCGGACAATCCTTCCGCCGGTAGGGCCGTCGTGGGCGGCCAGGCGCTCCATCTCGACGTTGCTGATCACGTTGTCTATATGCCCGTAGCCATAGGGGGTTATTTTCGAGGCGTCGTAGGGGCGCCAGCCGGTGGCCAGGATGATGGCCCCGGCCTTGATCTCGAAGGTGGTTTCCTTTTCCTCGAGGTCGATGGCCCCGTACTTACAGGCGGCCTTCAAATTATCGGCTTCGGGCGTGCCGATAACCGAGCCGTCGATCACATAGCGCATGGGGAACGCCATCTCATGGGGAAGGTATGCCGATTTGACCTTGTCCATGGAGTAGTTGAAGGGATTGGCGACCTCGCTTTGGGCCGCCTTGGCGCAGTCGCCGCAGGCCGTGCAGTTGGCGTTCACATGCCGCGGCGTGGTCTTGAGCGTCACCGTGAAATCACCCCTTGAACCCTCCACCCTGTCCACCGTGGCCATGGTGAATACTTTCAGGTTCCGGCTCTTCTTGATGCGCTGGTAGTTGATCTCCAGACCGCAGGTGGGATGGCAGAGCTTTGGGAAATAACGGTTAAGCTGGGCGACTCTGCCGCCCAGGCTGGGTAATTGCTCAACCAGCACCACATCGTAACCGGTCTCGGCGGCCTCTATCGCCGCGGTAATGCCGCCTATGCCGCCGCCGACCACCAATATGGTCTGAGAGCGAACTCCCTGGTTGGCCATGTGCTGCGATCCTCCATTGATCCTTATGCCGGCTACAATACGGTTTATTGGCCGGCTTTTGGTATGCCAACGCCTTTCCCGCGGGGGGGGCGGCCTTCGCCGCCACGGTTATATATTAGAGCAATAGCATATGGCATATATTAGGGCAATAGCATCTATTGGAAATTATATTGTCTTATTAGAAAATTATAATATATTGTGGGGGTCTGGATTTAAGGCGAACATGCGGAAAAAGCAGGGAAATTCGCCCATAATGAGCTGTCCTGATAATTCAAAGGGGAGGGATAATAAGTGTCAGAACTAGTACCGCCGCACGGTAGCAACGTGCTCAAGCCATTGCTGGTTCCCGATGCCGAGCGGGCCGGGGAATTGAAACGGGCCGGGACTCTTAAAAAAGTGCCGATGTCGTCGCGCGAAACCTCGGACGTACTGATGCTCGCCATGGGCGCCTATACGCCGCTCGACGGCTTCATGGTAGAGGCTGACTGGCGGGGCGTGTGCGCCGACATGAAAACCTCGTCGGGCCTGTTCTGGCCGATCCCGATCACCCTTTCGGCGGACCGCGAGCTTGCCGATTCAATAGGCATCGAAGACGAGGTGGCCCTGGTCGACGGCGATTCAGGCGAGGTCATGGCGATCATGGTGGTCCGCGAAAAGTACGCCATCGACAAGAATTTCGAGTGCCAACACGTCTACCGCACCACCGATAACGGTCATCCCGGCGTACAGAAGGTCGAAGAACAGGGGGAAGTCAACCTGGGCGGTCCGGTTTCGGTGCTGAACGAAGGCGAATACCCCAATATGTACGCCGACCTTTACCTGCGTCCCGCCCAATCGCGGGCCGCCTTTTCCAAGAATGGGTGGTCCAAAGTCGCCGCCTTTCAGACCCGCAATCCCATGCACCGCAGCCACGAACACCTGGTCAAGATAGCCGTCGAGGTCACCGATGGGGTGTTCATCCACCAGGTGCTGGGCAAGCTGAAACCCGGCGACATCCCGGCCGAAACCCGGACCAGGGCGATCCAGGCGATGATCGACAATTATTTCGTGCCCGGCACCGTAATCCAGGCCGGATACCCGATCGAGATGCGCTACGCCGGCCCCCGCGAAGCCCTGCTGCATGCGCTGATCCGTCAGAATTACGGCTGCTCGCACCTGATAGTCGGACGCGACCACGCCGGAGTGGGCGACTACTACGGACCCTTCGACGCCCAGCACATCTTCGATGAACTGTGGGATGGCGCCCTGGTCACCCAACCCCTCAAGATCGACATCACGTTTTATTGCAAAAGGTGCCACGGCATGGCGACCGCCAAGACCTGCCCGCACGGCGATGATGACAGGGTCAGCATCTCCGGCACCAGGCAGCGCGAAATGCTGTCGGCCGGCGAGGACATCCCGGCCGAGTTTTCACGCCCCGAGGTGGTGGCGATCCTGCGGGAGTTCTACGCGAACCAGTAATACCTCCGAATGTCGGCGGACAAGGTCAACCGAAGGAGTTGTTGAATTCCTACTTGTTGAGTTCCAACCAGAAGATCAGGAACACGAACAGGAAAAAAACGAATTCGACCAGCGTGATAAAGAAAAGCATAAAGCAGATGCGCCGGGCCGACGGTTTCATTGACTGCCAGAAGCGGCGCATGTACCACCGCCATCCGGGGATCCACGACCAGCGGTTCCAGTATTTCAGGTAACGATGGATATCGTGGCCCCATTGCACCAGGCTATTGTCCACTTCGTCGATGCGGGCCTCTCGCTCCTCGGCGGTGGTTCCGCCATAGTAGTCGGTGATTACCAAGGAGGCCGTTCCGTCGGCTTTCGGTTCGATTTGTAATCTGGTCGCTGATTTTAGCCCGCTTGAATAGGAGACCTCGACCCCGCCGCCGTCGGCCGTCACCTTCAGGTCGGTCTCCAGTATTTTTCCATTGCCGAGGTTCTTGATCTTCAGATGGTACTGGCCCTCGCCGGTCTGGCGCATTTCCTCGAACTCGGTGAGGGAATTGATGCGGAAAAGACACTCGATATCGCCCACAAAGCCCCTCAGCCATTCGGCGTCGAAGGGGGTTTCGATGGTCACCCAGGCGGCGTCCGGTTCTTCGCCGTCCGGTTCTTCGTTTTCCGGTTCGGTGTTCATCGCTGGGGGTGGGGGATGATCATCAGGCGGACGCTAAGCGAACGGACAAGCGGGTCCAGGGCCATCCGCGAACGGTATCCCGGCTCTCCCTTGGGGCGCGGCGATCCGATGACGGCAAGGTCGAAGCTATCGCCGCCGCAGGCCGCTACAAGACATTCGGCGGGCTTGCCCAGCCTGATATCGTGGGAATAGGAGACGCCAAGTGATTCGGCCGCCTTGGCGGTGCGTTCTATTTCCTCGGAGGCCTCCTTGGCCAGCTGGTTTTCGACGTATTTGCCGAAACGGATTTGGGTAACCGCGTTGTTGAGCCAGTCATCGCCCATCATGCCTTTCCAGAAATCCGGCACGACCAGCAGCTGATGAAGCGAGGCCGTGTTTTTCGAACAAAGCTCCAAGGCCGCGTCTTCGGCGGCCCTGGCCCCGGGGGTGCCGTGGCTGGCCACGACGATTTTGCCTATTTTCATGACCCCATCTTAAGCCCGGCGATTGCCGCGCGGCAACCGCCGGAGCAAAGAAAAGCCCGGCGCCCGCTAGGACGCCGGGTTTTCCGTTCAAACCGCCCCGATCACTTGATCGTAACGTAAACGCCAAGAGCGACAGCCATCGCGAAAAGAAGCGCCATGAAGTCCTCGTGGCGGTCGCTATGGAAAATCGACAGGGCCGAGCCCCGGAGGAACTTGGGGGCCTCTTCTTCCTGCTGGCCGGTGTCTTGAGAGCTGTTTTCTTCTTCGGTCATTTCTATGTACTCCCGCTAAATGGTTTCACGCACGAACATCAGGATCACGATCAACGCCGCCACCGCCTTGGTGGTGCCGACGATGCCTCCAATTACAAGGGGCTGTCCGCCCGCCTGTTTCATGGCGGCAAAGGTGATCTGCATGCCGAGCCCGGTCAGTCCGAAGGCGAAGAGAAGGGTGATCCATTGTCGGAACTTCTTGATCTTCCCCGCCGTCTTCCGGACCGCCTTGGTCGCCTTCTTGATGACCTTGTTGGCGTCCTTGGACAGGATCTTGGCGTTGTAGATGCCGCGGAGGAGGGTTTCGTCAGCGATGCTCATGACCTTCTTGTTCTCTGCCGTCCGGGCGACGGCCTCCTTGCGGTCGGCCCTCTGCAGCTTGCCGCCCTCGGCGGACAGGGTCGCCACCTCCTCGTCCTTGAGCATCTTCGAGGCCTTGACGTCGTTGTCGAAGTACTTGCCCTTGTAGTGCTGGGCCGGCGCGAAAACGCCGGTCGAGGAAAGGGCGAACATCAGGATGAAGCCAAGCACGAACACCGGGAATTTCTCGAAGATTACCTTGCCGACGTTGACTTTCACGGCATTCTCGTCCTGTTCGTGCTTGACGTACCAGAGGGCCAGCCAGAGCACGATGATCGGCAGGAAAAGGACGCGTGTGATGTTGAATATCTCGGCGACCTTCAATGTTTCGATGCCGTCCGGCTGATAGGCCAGGGCGGCGCCCGCGACCTGCGCCGAATTGAGGATGCCGGTTCCGGCCCAGGCTCCGAACTGGATGTAGCCGAGGTCGAGCATGTGTCCGACGACCGGGAACAGGAACATGCAGCCGACGCCCCACAGCAGGATGGTGCCGATGGTGTAGGCGATTTCGACCGCCTTGGCGTTGACCACCGGGGCCGCCGCCACCGTCGCCGACACGCCGCAAACCCCCATGCCGGCGGAAAGCACGGCGGCCATTGAATTGGGGATATTCCGCCTGCGGCCAATCCACAGCACCATGCCGACGGCGCCGAGAACGAAGAAGCCGACCATCAACGCCGACAGCTTGCCGAGAGATGCCAGCTCGCCGAGGCTGTAGAGGGTGCCCAACAGGATGACCCCGGTCTTCAGGCCGAGACGCGACAGACGCACCCCGTTCTCGGCCCATTCGGGTATCTTGAACACATTGACTATTATGATGCCGGCGAGGATGCCCAGGACCACGTAGTTGAGGCCCAGCACCTGATGCAGGTACTTGGCGCCCATCACCGGACCCAATCCTTTGCTGATCACGGCGATAAAGGGCGCCAAGTGCCAGCGCACGAGCATCGCCACCAACAGGATGAAAATGGCGCCGGCCACCGTGGAGAGGTAATAATCGGCGGTGCCTTCCTTGTGGTCGCCAAACATGTGCCATAAACCGATGATTACGGCGATGCCGCCAAAGGCGTATCCCATGCCGACCATTTCGCCGACATATTTCTTGTTTTTCAGAAATCCGATCAAACCCTCCATGGCGCCGGTATCGGCCATGAAGGCCATCGCAACGAAGATGACGCCCATGATCAATAGGGCGGGATGCTTCTTGGTATAGACCATAAATAAAATCCCCCGTCATGTTTGGTTTCCGTAACCCTTCCCTCAATTATGGATACGAAGCTACGGTCCCTGATCGCTACAACGATCAAGGAGGGTGAATTATTCCCTTGGAGGGGAAATAATTATTGAATCAGGTCAGGCAGGATGCGCTGTTTTTCCGGCTTTCGCCAAGGGCTACGCGGGTTTCAGCATCCACGGCCTGGTGGCGCCGGGTCGCCTCGAACACGGTTTCCACGATCAGGCGAAATCGCGATACGTCCATGCCGTCAGCTATGATCGAATAGCCCAGGGGGCCTGCTCTCCAGGCATAGGCCCGGCTGAGGCCGTCGCGTGCGAGGGTCATTTCAGCCGGGAAAGAGATGCTATCGACGAATACGACAAGCACCACTCGGCAGCCCCGCGTGCCGCGATAGCCGATTATCTTCAGGCTGCCGGCAGAGGTGGACGTCCTCTCCTCGATATGATTGATGAACAGCTTGGCGGCGGTAAGATCAGGAATATAGACACGCGCCAGCGATCCGTTTACAAGTGCGACCGGCTCGATAAGGTCAGTGGAGGGTATGCCTTCATCCGGCTCGTTGGGCCAGCTTTCGAGCGAATTTGCCGCCACCGTGAACCACTGGGGCAGAGCCGGGTGATCATAGGAAAACGAAAGCAGTATCGAACCGGTGATGAAGGTCAGTAAGGCAATACTCGCGGCAAGCATGCCAATGCCCGGGCGGTTCCCAATCACAGACGCCGGATGCAAACGGATATTAGACGATTGGGCGTTCTCGATCACCGCCGAGCGCAGTCGAGTCAGTACCGCGGCCTGTTTGGCGAGATGTGGATCGCCGGCTATAGCCAAGGACACTTTCGCCGCCGAGGCCCTATCCAATTCGTTATCCACGTAGGCATTGAGAATCTCGAATCCGATTACTTTATTATTCATTTTTCTGTCCTACGACGCCGTGCCGTGGAAGGTTCCACATTTTCGTCACCGATCAACTCGATCAAAGTCCGCCGCGCCCGGCTTATGCGGCTCATAACGGTTCCTAAAGGAATATCCAGTTTTTCCGCGGTTTCAGCATAACTCAATCCGGTAATATCAATCAGAGATATGATCCGATGATGCATGCTGGGCAGTTTGGCCAGGGCCGACCTGACGGTCACTACATTAATAAAACGTTCGTCAATATCAAAAAATTCCACCTGCTGGTTAATATGTTCATCGTTTAAGGAAATGAGGTATGGGGTTCGCTTGCGGAAAGCGTCTATGAAGGCATTCTTGAGGATACGAAACAGCCATGCCCGGTAGGCGTTCTCATCGTCAGGTTCGCGTTTGGCGGACAGGGTCTTGAGGGCGCACTCCTGAACGAGATCATTGGCGTCGGCCACATTGCCGGTGAGCCCGTACGCGTAGCCATAGAGCCGCTTCAGATAGTTTTCAATTCGGGATTTCTGATCGTTAAAAACCTGACTCGTTGTCATATGACTTCCCCCAAGCAATGAGTATATACACATCGACGGCCTTATAACAAACCTTTCTAATATGCTATCCCATGGACTCATGGGTGTATCCGGCTACCGTAAGGAACTGTCTTCAGTACTCCTGATTGTTGGGAAATCCCAGACTTCTATCTCTCTTCCATGGGTCCGCTAATGATGCGGCGGACGGCTCCCACCTTAAATGCATATTTGACTCGTGGCGGACGATATTATATTCGTATACAGTTATATGCGCAATTTGTTATGTATTGTCATGCGCCATACGCCATTAAGCCATATGCAGTACTGTTTGCGCGGTTTTTAAACAGCCCCCGTTGCCTGCCTTCGGGGCGGGGCTAGTTTGTATATCAAGTCCAAATGACGGCAAAAAAACAGCCGCTTTATTGATAGGGGAACACTTAAATGCCAACTTTCGTAATCACCGAG
>JAZFTA010000189.1:0-8128 GCA_036446415.1 Rhodospirillales bacterium
GGTCGTCCAGATTTCTCTCCGTGGGGTAATTTCCCCACTTCGGAAATCAGCAGCACTTGCGATACCGACTGCTCAGCCATTTGATCTAGTATCTGAAATCTTTCAAACATAGTTTTGATAGCTTGCTTGTCGACAATGTCGCGTTCATTCGACAGTTTTCCACTTATAGCATTGGAGACCCAAGCGTTGAGTGTTTGCTCATGACGAGTCGCCGATAAAACTGCTTCGCGATGAAGGTCGGGTGAAACGCGAACATTGAAGGTTCCCTTGAACGGCTTGTTAGGCTCGCGTCCAAGCGCTTTGCAGTCGGTGATGTACTCGTCTACAAGTTCTCTAAATACGGTGCCCACTGCGGATGCGGAATCGCACTCAGCCACGACGAAGTCCGTAATGTGAAGAATTTGCACCACAAGACGACCATCCTCATAAGAGACAGCGCCTTGGTAGCTCTTGTATTCAACGTGTTTCATAGCACACCCACGTCATGGAGATTGTGTTTCAAGCGCTTGATCATGTCCCTGGTCATTTGGCCGTCGTGCGGTTCATGTAGGCGTAGGTAGTGATTGGCGCTTGCATTGAAGAATTTTCTTTTTGACCCACCGGTCTTGCTCCTCTTCATCTCGCTGTAGCCCAAGCCACGTATCACTTTTTCGAACTCGCGATATGGAAATGATGATTCGGCTCGAATGAAGTCCGCGATGAGTTTATCGGTCTGCGTCATGATATATGGCTCTTGGCTCGCCAAGTGCAACCATATTTCAGTTGCAGATTATAGTTCATGAGACTATGTCCGCAGTGCAAAGGAATCAATCGTAAATCGGGAAATATTAAACCCACACGCAGTATATAGTAACCCAAGCGGCTGTGCTGCCAATATTTAGTAGGGTATTCTGCTGGCTTCGTGCTTATCCTACGATGTCGGCTTCGTAGATGCCTGATGAAGAGTATTACCCATGGCTTTTTCCAGCTTGCGAGATTTCATGGCCCGCCTCGAGCGCGACGGCCGCCTGGCGCGGGTCGCCGAGCCGGTCTCGCCGATGCTCGAGATGACCGAAATCCAGACCCGGCTGATCGCCGAGGGCGGCCCCGCCGTGCTGTTCGAGAACGTCGTCGGGTCGGATATTCCCGTTCTGGTCAATCTCTTCGGCACCATCGAGCGGGTCGCCTGGGGCATGGACCGCGAACCCGGCCAATTACGCGAAATCGGCGAGACCCTGGCCTTCCTCAAGCAGCCCGAGCCGCCCGGCGGCTGGCGCCAGGCCATGGCCATGCTGCCCCTGGTCAAGACGGTCATGGCCATGCAGCCCAAGACGGTCGGATCCGCGCCCTGTCAGGAGGTGGTGCTCAAGGGCGTCGACATCGATTTGACAAAGCTGCCCATCCAGACCTGTTGGCCGGGGGAGCCGGCGCCCTTGATCACTTGGCCCCTGGTGGTCACCAAGGGGCCGGACGGGCGCCGCGAGGACGGCTACAACCTGGGCATCTACCGCATGCAGGTAAGGGGTCGCGACAGCACCCTGATGCGCTGGCTGAAGCATCGCGGCGGGGCCCAGCATCACGCCCGCTGGGCCGCCGAAAAAAGCGCGCCCCTGCCCGTCGCGGCGGTCATCGGAGCCGACCCCGGAACCATTCTGGCCGCGGTCACGCCGATTCCCGACACCCTGTCGGAATACCAGTTCGCCGGGCTCCTGCGCGGCCGAAAGCTGGAGTTGGTGGATTGCAAGACGGTGCCGCTCAAGGTTCCCGCCGAGGCCGAAATCGTGCTCGAGGGCCATGTCTCGCTCGACGATTACGGCGACGAGGGCCCCTATGGCGATCACACCGGCTATTACAATTCGGTCGAGCCGTTCCCGGTGTTCAGGATAAGCGCCCTGACCATGCGCCGTAACCCCATATACCTTTCCACCTTTACCGGCCGCCCGCCCGACGAGCCCTCGGTGCTGGGCCAGGCCCTGAACGACGTGTTCGTGCCCCTGCTGACCCAGCAGTTCCCGGAGATCGTCGATTTCTGGCTGCCGCCGGAGGCCTGCTCGTACCGCATGGCGGTGGTCTCTATCGATAAGGCCTACCCCGGCCACGCCAAGCGGGTGATGATGGGTGTGTGGTCATATTTGCGCCAGTTCATGTACACCAAGTTCGTGATCGTGGTCGACGCCGACATAAATGCGCGGGACTGGAAGGACGTTATGTGGGCGGTTTCGACCAACGTGGACCCGGCCCGCGACCTGACGGTTATCGAAAACACCCCCATCGACTACCTCGACTTCGCCTCGCCCGAGAGCGGGCTGGGAAGCAAGATGGGCCTGGACGCGACGGCCAAGACGGGGGCCGAAACCAAGCGTCAATGGGGCCGCAAAATCCGCATGAGCGACGAGGTCATAGAGGAAGTCAGCGGCAAGTGGGATGCCCTGGGCCTGCCCGGTTCCGGCAAGGCGATCTGGGGAAAATGAAGATCACCGTGGCGGCGGTGGGCCGGGCCAGATCGGGCCCCGAGAAGGACCTGTTTGAGCATTACTCAGGGCGCATCCGTCCCGCCCTTGCCCTCAAAGAGGTGGAGGAAAAGCGCCCGCTGCCTGCCGGCCAGATGAAAAAGCGCGAGGGCGAACTGCTGCTCGCCGCCATCCCCAAAGACGCCCATGTCATCGCGCTCGACAGTGGGGGGCGTGAGCTTGACAGCCGGGACCTGGCCGAAAAGCTAAGGCGTTTGAGCGATGATGGAGTCCGCCAGGCCGCCTTCATCATCGGCGGCGCCGAGGGGCTCGATAAGGCGGTGCTGGCCCGCGCCGATCTGACTATTTCCCTGGGCCCCATGACCTGGCCCCACATGCTGATCCGGGGCATGTTGGCCGAGCAACTCTACCGGGCCCAGTGCATCCAGCAGGGCCATCCATATCACAGGGAGTAGGGGCGGAATTTATCCGCTAGTACAGACCCTTGGAGTATTCACCGTTCTTGCATGGTTTTTCTTCCGCCACCGGTGAGGGCGCTATTCTCAAAATTTTCGAAAGTGAAACACGGTTTTTGAGAACATCCTCCAATGTGTAGCTATCAAGAACCGAGAGAAAGGCCTCAAGCGCTTCCCCGAAAAAATCTTTCAAGAAACAAGCGCTATCGATGCGGCATTGGTTGTAAAGCGGGCTTAAGCATTCCATTACCGCCATGTTTTCCTCGACTTGGCGGACGATAACACCTATTCGAATTTCCCGTGCCGGTTTGGCGAGCCGCACCCCTCCATTTTTGCCGCGTACGGTTTCGAGGTACCCCAGTTGGCCAAGATGCCTAACGGCCTTCATCAGGTGGTTTTTTGAAATATCGTAATTATCGGAAATTTCCTGAATGGTCGTCAGGCGCTTATCTTGCAAACCGAGATAAATCAAAATCCGGAAGCTGTAATCGGTAAATGCTGTAAGTTTCATAATGCCTTCACGCCATTGAATAATCCGGCCCCCGCGTTACGATTAAGGCAGGGCATCGCGCCGTCAAGTCTTTAGATACGGCCTATCAAAAAAGTGAAGCCATCCAGTCTTCACTGGGCGGCCTCACCTGGGAAATCATCTGGTTGTCGAATGCCCTTCGGGCTGGGGGAGCGCCGGATTCCCGTCGCTGCGCGGCCTTGCGTCCGTGTCATGGCCGTTCATAAGCACGGTGATGGCGCCGCTTAAGGCGTTCTTCATCCGGCGATCCCCCAATAGCATTGTTACGTTGGCCGAGTATCCTCTGGCGGTTTCCCTAGCCGCCGATCGGCCCCGGTTTCTTGACCTGGGTCATCAGGTCGTCATCCCACTTCCCTTCGATCTTGACGTGGGCGGCGGCGCCCTTTTGTATCGCCTTGATCAAATTGTGGTTGAGATAGACATACAGTCCCGGTTGGCGGAAGGTATATATCATGGCCCCGGCCGAACCACCCGGAACCCAATAGGTCTCGAGACCGGTCTCCGGAGCATCCTGGAAGGAACCGGTTTGCCAAACATAATCGCCGTGGCCGCCGATCAGGTGCGGTTGGGTAGGATTGTTGGCCTGCATATGCGTGATCAGAACCGTTTCCCCGACCTTCGCCGTCAGTGAGTTGTCACCGGTATAGGCAAAGGCTTTTTCGCCTATGGTTACGTGGCTGGGAATGAGACCGCTCATAACATCAAGCCTGTCGGATATCGCATCTTCCAGGTTGTCGTAGGTCTTGAACTTCCCATCCTTGCCCCGAGGCACGTAGTAGTCATGCTCGCCGATGTGCCAGACTTTGTCGTACTTGATTGATTTGCCGTTAGCGTCAGTCAAGCCTTTGCGGGGAAGGACCATGATGGTGCCCGACATACCCGAAACTACGTGCAACGGGATCATCGCGCCGCCCGGGGCGCAGTGGTAACAGAAAACACCGGCCTTCGTCGCCTTGAAGCGAAACACGACCTCCTCGCCAGGCATCACATGGGTCAGCCCGCCGCCCCCCAGCGATCCGGTCGAGGCATGCAGATCAATGTTGTGCTCCAGGGTGCTGGTTTTTGGATTGACCAGGGTCAGCTCGACATAGTCGTCCTGATGGACCACGATCATCGGACCCGGGATGGAGCCATTAAAGGTCATGGCCCACATCTTGGTGCCATCGCCGTCGATCACAATTTCCTTCTCCTCGGTGACCAGGCGCACCTCGACGATTTTTGGCGGCCCGCTCGCGACCTGTTCATGTTTGGGTGCGGCTGGCGGAGCAACCATTTTCTGCTTCACCCGTTTCAGGTTTCCGGCCGCCGCCGCGAATTCCGAATTGGCGACCATGGTCATGACGCCGGCGGTCGCCGCCGTGGCCACCAGAAAATCGCGCCGCCGCAGATCAAATGATTGCGACGATTGTTGCTCACTATTGTTTGTGCTTTTCATGATATTTCCCCGTTTTTGGTAAGTCATTGTTAATGGGAAATAACCAGTTTCCAATCATGCCCAATGGAAGCATGCCCAATGAAATAAGCCATCCACCCACATGGATGTTGGCCGTATAGGTGAAAAAGCAGTACTGGACACCCTCCCTTCCCGCGCAGCGCCCCGCGGATTGGCTCAAGGCGTAAGGGAAAGGCGCTTTTCCCTAAAACGATCCGGCCATTAATCCTTTGCCTGCATGGCGGAGGCATCTGGCTGAATGTTGATGGATGGTTCATGAATGATGGATGAGCTTTTGGCTCGGCATCAAAAGAAGCATCCTGTATACATGTTTAATCCTATTCCCGATTAAAAGCAATATATAAAATACTTCTTTTGGCGGCGACGGCGTTGCTCAAGGCCCGGCCAAGCCGATTTTGTGGCTCCGAGCCCCCGGACGTCGTAGGGGGCCGATAATCCCGCCGCAATGTGCTGGCAGGCTGCTGAAAAAGCCCTTTTCGCCGCCTTCATCATCGGTCGCCGAGGGGCTTGACAGGGCGATGCTGGGGCGGGCAAGACTATCGCGCCGACTGGATGACGGCGCGTCGCGGTGGTTCGTCTCGATATTGGCGGGATACGCATTAGAGAAAGTGGAGGTATTTTATTAGTGTCCGAAAAGGCCAGGCTCTTTTCGATGATCTCGATCATGGCCGTTGTGGCGCTGGCTTCGGCGCTGGCCGCCGGGTGGTTTCTGTATGAAGCCTCCTTTGCCGAGCAGCGGTCACGCCTGCGGGAAATGGCCGAAATCCAGTCACACCTGATTGAGGCGGTGGCCCGGCACTCCCTGGAAATGTATCACGAGGGCCGGGAAGACAAAGTGATCAGGGACACCCTGGACCGGGTTTTCGATGCTCATCAAGGAAAAGAAGATCATATCGAGGCCGTGGAATTCTTGCTGGCGCGCCGCGAAAACAACCTCATATCCTTCCTGTTCCGTCACGGCCACCTCGAACCCGATGAATCGCTGGTCAGCATTCCCTGGGACGCGAAAAGGGCGGAGCCCATGCGCCGCGCCCTTTCGGGCGAGTCGGGGGGCATGGTCGGCCTCGACTACCGGGGACAGACGGTGCTTGCCGCTTACCGGCTTGTCGAGGGCCTGAACTGGGGCATCGTGGTCAAGATCGACCTCTCGGCGGTCCGCGCCCCCTTCATCCGGGCCGGCTTGATCGGTGTCCTGATGACCGCCGTCCTCACCATTGTAGGGGCGGTCATGTTTCGGCGCGTTTTCGATCCGATCGGCAGGAAGATACGAGAGAGCGAGGAACGCTTCCGTTCCGTCACCCAATCGGCGAACGATGCCATCATCTCGTCCGATGGACGGGGAATCGTCCTTTCCTGGAACAGGGGCGCCAGGGCAATCTTCGGCTACAGCGAAGTGGAGATGATTGGCCGGCCGGTCGCCGAACTGATGCCGGAGCGTTACCGGGAAGATCATTATAAAGGAATTGGGAGAATCGCTGCCGGGGGAAACCCGCTTATCGCCGGCAAGACGGTGGAACTTCACGGCTTGCGCAAGGACGGAAGCGAATTCCCCATCGAGATATCCCTATCCAACTGGAAAATCGGCGACAGGATTTTCTTCTCGGGAATCATCCGCGATATCTCCGAGCGCAAGCAGGCCGAGGAAAACCTGCGCCGGGCCCACGACGATCTGGAGCTTCGCGTCGAGGAACGTACCAGCGACCTGAACCAGGAGATCGCCGAACGCAAATTCGCCGAGGAAGCGCTGCAGCAGGCGAACATGGAACTGGAAAGACGTGTCGAAGAGAGAACCGCGGAATTTAAGAGGGCCAAGGAAGAAGCCGAGTTCGCCGACAGCGCCAAGACCAATTTTCTGCACAACATGAGCCACGAACTCAGGACCCCGCTGAACGGCATCATTGGATTTTCAGAAGTAATGCTGAATGAGACCTTTGGGCCGTTGGCGGACAAATACCGGGAATACTCGAAAGACATACATGATTCCGGCCTGCATCTTATTGAGGTCGTCACCGACATCCTCGACATCGCCAAGCTAGAGCAAGGCTCGTTGACCCTGGAAGAGAAAAAGGTAAACCTCTATCGGATGGCCGTTCCGTGCATGAGGCTGACCCAGAAAAGGGCCGATGCCGGCGATATCGCCCTGTCGCTGGAAATTCCCGAAGATTTACCCCACCTGCTGGCCGACGAGAGACGGGTCAAGCAAATCATCCTCAACCTGCTGTCCAACGCGATCAAGTTCACGCCGCCCGGGGGCAGTGTAAGCGTCGGGGCCCACGTCGAAGGAGGCAACGCAATTTTGTTACAGGTAACGGATACCGGATGCGGCATCGCGCCTGAGGACATTCCCAGGGTATTGGAACCGTTTATTCAAGTCGAAGACATAATGACCCGCTCCCACGAGGGAACCGGACTTGGTTTGCCTTTGTCCAAACGCCTCATCGAAATGCACGGGGGTTCCCTTGAAATCGACAGCGTACCGGAAAATGGAACCAAGGTCACCGTGCGCTTCCCGCCGGAACGTGTCATTGCCGGCTCTTAACATAATTACTCCGCCACCAAGCGAGGAAATCCAGCTGTTTTTTATGGCTCCGATTCACTAGGTTCCGGCGCGGTTTCGCCCTATATGTAGTGTCATGACCGACACCTCTTCCTCCCTGGCCCGGCCGCGTCCGGTGGTCCTGTGCATCCTCGACGGTTGGGGCCTGCGCGAGGCGGCCCCGGACAACGCCATCTCCGTCGCCCAGACCCCCAACTGGGATAGGTACTTAGAGGACTTTCCCAACGCCCGGCTCGACGCCTCGGGATCGGATGTCGGCCTGCCCGGCGGCCAGATGGGCAATTCCGAGGTCGGCCACATGAACATCGGGGCCGGCCGGGTCGTCATCCAGGACCTGGCCCGCATCGGCGAGGCCATGAACAGCGGCGCCATCGCCGAAAACCCGGTCCTTTTAAAACTTATCGCCGGGCTACGGAAAAGCGGCGGGGCCTGCCATCTGATGGGCCTGTTGTCGCCGGGCGGCGTCCATTCCCACCTCGACCACATGGCCGAGATGGCCCGTATCGCCGCCGGGGCCGGAATCAAGGTTTACGTCCACGCCTTCCTGGACGGCCGCGACACCCCGCCCAAAAGCGCCATCGAATACATGGAACGGTTCCTGAGCGACGTTAAGGAGAGGCCGGAAGTCTCGGTTGCGACTATCAGCGGGCGTTACTGGGCCATGGACCGGGACCGGCGCTGGGA
>JAZFTA010000190.1:0-4792 GCA_036446415.1 Rhodospirillales bacterium
ATGTCGGTAACCTTGGCCCCGCGGGCCCGCATTTCGGTGAAGGCGGCGTGGCCCGGGGTGTCGATGAAGGTAATCTTGCCGCCCGAGGCAAGGATAACCTGGTAGGCGCCTATATGCTGGGTGATCCCACCCGCCTCGCCGGAGACCACGTCGGTTTCGCGCAGGGCGTCCAGTAGCGACGTCTTGCCGTGGTCGACATGCCCCATGATGGTTACGACCGAGGCGCGGGGAACCAGGGTGCTTTCGTCGTCCTCTTCACCGGCCAGGCTGATTTCCACGTCGGCGTCGCTTACCCGCTGAAAATTATGTCCGAATTCACCGACCACAAGCTCCGCGGTATCGGCGTCAATTTCCTCATTTATGGTCGCCATGACGCCCATTTTCATCAACGACTTGATGACCTCATTTGCCCGCACCGCCATGCGGTTGGCCAGTTCCTGCACGGAAATGCTTTCCGGGATGACGACGTCGCGGACGATTTTCTGGGTCTCGCGGACCTCGGCAAGTTGCTGCTTTTGCTTCTCGCGGGCGCGGCGCACGGAAGCAAGAGAGCGGATGCGCTCTTCCTGGCCGCTCAGGGCCTCGTCGATTGTCAATTTGCCGGAGCGCCGCCTTTGCTCCTTGCGCCTAGGGATCGGCAAATGGCGCCGCCCTTCATCACGTACCGCACGCTTGGAAGTGGTTTTTCGGTCGCCTTCTGTTTCCATCTCATCCAAGGACTGCAGTTTAGCGGCGGCCGCGGAGGCGGAGGCCTTGGCCATTGTTTCCCGTCTTTTAGCTTCCTCCTCGTCGCGCATCCGGGCTTCTTTTTCAGCCTGGAGACGGGCTTCCTTGTCTTCTTCGGATTCTTTCTCCTTGGATGGCGCGGGCTCTAATTCTCCGGCCTCAAGCTCGTCCGCCGCCGGCGCCGCAAACGGGGGGCCGTCGATATCATCATCTGATTTCTTGGCGTATTCGAGGGCGCGGGCGCGAACGGCGATTTCCTGAGTGGTCAACCCAGGCCCCGCCGAGCGGGCGATACCGTCCGCATCATGGGCTTCGGAACCATTACCGGCGGCCAAACCTTCGTCCATTCCGGCGCCGCCGAAAAGATCTTCCTTGACTTCCGACATGCGGCCGACGGAATCCGCCGTGTAGGTGCGTTTTTTCCGCACTTCCACGTTGACCATCTTGGAGCGGCCGTGGGAAAAGTTCTGCCTGACCTGGCCGGACTCAACGGTCTTCTTGAGTTCGAGCTTGCCGGGCCTAGTCAGGGTCAGAGGCTTTTTATCATCTTCTTTTTCGGTCTTGGACATCTCAACTCAGTTCCAATAATCAGGGCCACGGCTTCGTTTGGCGCCTTACTCTTCCTTATTCGCGGCCCCTTCCGAAAGGGGCTTTTCATCTTCCGGCTTTTTTGTTTCCGCTTCCGTTTCCGTTTCCGTTTCCGCTTCCGCTTCCGTTTCCGCTTCCGTTTCCGCTTCGGCCTCAAACCAGTGCGAACGCGCGGCCATTATGATTTCGTTCGCCTTGACCTCGCCAAGGAGGCCGTCGGGAGCGACTTCCAACAGCTCGTCGCCGGACAGATCGGCCAGGTCGTCGCGGGTCTTGACGCCGCTCTCGCCAAGCGCCACCAGCAAAGTCGGCGACACTCCCTCAACCGCGGTCAAATCGTCGCTGACGCCCAGTTCGACGCTGCGCCGGCTGAGCTCCTCATCACGGGCGGCAAGGAACGCCCGGGCCCGTTCCCTCAGTTCGCTCGCAACCTCTTCGTCGAACCCCTCGATGGAGGAAAGGTCCTCAATGGGGACGAACGCCACATCCTCGATCGAGGAAAACCCTTCCGTTCCCAACAGATGGGCAATGACGTCATCCACATCCAGGGCTTCGATGAAAATCTTCGACAGGTTTTTGAATTCCTCGGTGCGGCGGTCCGATTCCTCGGCTTCGGTAAGGATGTCTATGTCCCAGCCCGACAACTGAGAGGCCAAACGCACGTTTTGACCGCGCCGGCCGATGGCCAGTGAAAGCTGCTCGTCGGGAACCACCACCTCGATACGGTTGGCCTCTTCGTCCAGCACCACCTTGGCGACCTCGGCCGGGGCCAGCGCGTTGACGATAAATGACGCGGGGTCGGGCGACCATTGAATGATGTCTATCTTCTCGCCCTGAAGCTCCCCGACAACCGCCTGGACGCGCGACCCGCGCATGCCGATGCAAGGGCCGACGGGGTCTATGCTGGAATCGTTCGACAGCACGGCGATTTTAGCGCGGGAACCGGGGTCGCGGGCCACCGACTTGATCTCGATAATGCCGTCGTAAATCTCGGGCACTTCCTGGGCGAACAGTTTTGACATGAACTGCGGGTGGGTGCGCGAAAGGAAAATCTGCGGACCACGCTGTTCCTCGCGCACGTCGACTATGTAGGCGCGGACCCTATCGCCGTTGGAGAAGTGTTCGCGTGGGATCGTCTCGTCGCGCCTGAGCAGCGCCTCGGCGCGCCCCAGATCGACAACCACGTTGCCGAATTCGATTCGTTTGACCAAGCCGTTTACGACCTCGCTGATACGGTCCTTATATTCCTCGAACTGGCGCTTGCGTTCGGCTTCGCGGACCTTCTGCACGATCACCTGCTTGGCGGTCTGGGCGGCTATGCGCCCGAAATCTATGGGCGGCAGGGAGTCTATGAGAAACTCCCCGATTTTCGCTTCCGGATTCGTTTTTCGCGCCGCCTCCAGGGTGGTCTGGGTAATCTCGTTTTCCACCTCGTCGGTTATTTCCACATAGCGGGCCAAAAGAATCTCGCCGCTTTTGCGGTTGATGGTGGCGCGGATATCGTGTTCGTGCCCGTATTTCGACCGTCCCGCCTTTTGAATGGCCAGTTCCATCGCCTCCAGGACTTCGTCCTGTTCGATTCCCTTGTCGCGGGCGACGGTTTCCGCCACCTGCAACAATTCAGGCCGGGCATGAACCGCATCCGTTTCCGGGGTCGTTTCGTTCATCGTCTTCATAATTCCTCCGATGGGACAAGCAATTCGTTGGACATGACCAGTTTTGCCTTCTGGATATCCTGATAAGGGAGACTGACAGGCTCCCCATCGACAAGAACCTGCACGTCTTCGCCCTTGAGGCCGATCAGCCGGCCCTTGAATTTCCGCCGGCCGTATATTGGGCGCTTCATCTCCACCTTGGTCTCATAGCCGCTAAAACGCTCGAAATCGTCAAGACGCACCAGCGGACGGTCGATCCCCGGTGAGCTAACCTCCAGGGTGAAGGCTCCCTCCATGGGGTTCTCCACGTCCAGCACGGTGGAAATGTCGCGGCTTATTTCAGCACAGTCCTCCGACATAACCGCCTTGCCGTCCAAGCGCTCAATCATGACCTGCAGCCGGCGTCTCTTTTGGCCGGTAAGCTGGACCCGAACGATCTCGAAACCCAGGGCTTCGACGCTCGGTTGAATGAGCCTCTCAATTCGGCCGGGCAAGCCCATTCAAAGGCACCCCACCACTTCGCATCCGGGAGCCTAAGCAAGGCCCCCCAAAATATTAAGGCGGGCCACTGGCCCACCCCTAAAAAAACCCGAACACCATGTCGAGCCCAGTGAAAAACACAAAAACAACGAGGCGACTTATATACCTTCCGGCCCTTAAAGCACAAGGTTTTTTAGCGGACATTCCTTCCGCTGTCCCCTAAATGCGACAGCCCCTCTATAAAGGGTGTTCTCAGACCCTCGGCAGGCGGACAAAGCTGAGGTATACGCAACTGGCCCCGTTCGCCCTGGCCTTGGCTTCGTAGCGTGTCTCAAAACCGCCGTCTGGCCGCCGGCGCCAGTCTTTCGCCGACATCGCGGTCCATTCGAAACAAGCGTGCCTCAACACACAATCAAGGGTCCAGCGGACATATTCCATGTGGTCGCTGGCGAACCGCAGCTCGGCCCCGCTTTTCATGAGGCGGGCCAGCGCATCGAGGGTCCCGGCGGATATGAAACGGCGCTTGTGATGCCTTTTCTTGGGCCAGGGATCGGCGAACAGGACGAAGACCTTTCCGATTTCGCCGTCTGGCAGGGCGTCGAAGATCAGGCGCGCATCGTCGTCGAATATCCGAATGTTGGCGAGGCCTTCCTTTTTAATGCGGGCGAGCAGTCCGGCAACGCCGTTGATGAAGGGCTCGCAGCCGATCATCCCCACTTGCGGGTGGTTCGCGGCCTGCTGGGCCAGATGTTCGCCGGCCCCGAAGCCCACCTCCAGCCATACGTCCTTTACCGGAACCGGGAAAACACCCTCAATGTCAAGATGGCCGCCGCTGTCGGGGAGGGCCAGCCTAAGCCGTGGCAGAAGATTATCCATCAGCTCCCGGCGGCCCTTGCGCAGCCTGCGACCCCGCCGGCGGCCGTAAGAACGCAGGCGATCGCCTGAACGGTCTTGGCCGGCGCCCCTCAACGCTACCCGAACGCCGACCTGAGTTCAGCCGCCAGGTCCGTGCGCTCCCATGAAAAGCCGCCGTCGTCTTCCGGCTCCCGGCCGAAATGACCGTAGGCGGCTGTGCGGGCGTAAATGGGCCGGCTTAGGCTCAGGTGTTCGCGGAGCCCGCGCGGCGACAGGTCCATCAGCTCCTGAAGAACATCGGACAGCCTGTCCTCGTCCACCTGGCCGGTGCCGTGGTTGTTGATGTAAACGGAAAGCGGCCTTGAAACGCCGATGGCGTAGGCCAGTTGTATGGTGCAGCGTTCGGCCAATCCGGCGGCGACCACGTTCTTGGCGAGATAACGCGCCCCGTAAGCCGCCGAGCGGTCAACCTTGGTCGGGTCCTTGCC
>JAZFTA010000191.1:0-2641 GCA_036446415.1 Rhodospirillales bacterium
CCCACCTTCGGCCGGGTTCTTTTGCCCCGTGGCGTCGTTGCGTTCCTTATCCGATGCGGTGGCGTCGCATTGCGAAACGCGCCTAACCACGGGACAAAATAATCCCGGTCAAATGGTTCCTATCAATCTTGACCCGCTCTAAACACATAGTGAATTAAAAAAAAAGGGCCGCCCTTTTATTGGCGGCCCTAAAAAATTGCCTCGAACCTGTTAAACTTGCCTGAATTTCTCTTTCTTCAGCAAATGAAATTTACACAGCCGCCAATGCCCAGGTCAAGAACCGTATTGTACAAAAAAAGGCCGGACTTCTAAAGAAGTCCGGCAAGTCTAACAGGGAGGCGTTGAATTGGATGGGCGCTTGATAGAGCCATTGAAATATCGCGCCTCATCCAACATCAACGCTAATCACCACAATTTAACATTCCCTTAACGGCCCCTAATCATTGGCCTTAGCGTCAATTTGCCTGGGCGGTTGTTATTTCTTGAAAACGGATTGGGCGTCCTTCAGGGCGCCTTGTTTTACGGCAATGGCTTCGCGGACGCGGGCGATTTCCCCTTCGAGTTCCCCGATGTATTCGCCTAGCGCCTCCAATGACATTTCTCCCAGGTTCCTTGGCGGCGGTTTTTTCTTTACAGGCTCAAACTCCTCTATTTCCATCCTTGTCCTCCTCTTGTCAGCGCCGCCCCAAAATACTAAACCCACAAGTGGATAGAATCTAACAGAGAAACGTAATGGCCGACGACAGAACCATGTCCTGCATAGAGATCGCCGGGACCGGCGGTCCAGAGGTCCTTAAACCGGCCACCCGGCCAGTCCCCGTCGCCGGCCCCGGCGAAGTGCTGATCAGGGTGGCGGCGGCCGGCGTCAACCGTCCGGACATATTCCAGAGGATGGGCATGTATCCTCCGCCCGAGGGGGCAAGCGACCTGCCGGGACTGGAAGTGGCCGGAACGATAGAGGAAACAGGAGACGGCGCTTCCAAGTGGAAGGTGGGAGACGAGGTTTGCGCGCTGTTATCGGGCGGCGGTTACGCTGAATACTGCGCCGCGCCGGAAGTTCAGTGCCTGCCCATACCCGGCAATCTGAACATGGTCCAAGCGGCCTCCCTGCCGGAAACCTTCTTCACCGTGTGGACCAACGTATTCGAACGCGGCGCCTTGAAGTCCGGCCAAACCCTGCTGGTCCACGGAGGTTCCAGCGGCATCGGCGTCACCGCCATACAGATGGCGCGCTGCTTCGGGGCCAACGTCGCCGCCACCGCCGGAAGTAGTGAAAAGTGCGCGGCCTGCGAGAAGCTGGGAGCCGGCCTGGCCATCAATTACAGGGAAACCGACTTCGTCGGGGCGGTCAGGGAGTTCACCGGCGGGCGGGGCGCCGACGTCATCCTGGACATGGTCGGCGGCGATTATGTGGACCGCAACATTCAGGCCCTGGCCGCCGACGGGCGGCTGGTCAGCATCGCATTCCTGAAAGGCTCCAAGGCCGAGGTAAATCTGATGCCTCTAATGCTCAAGCGCCTGACCATAACCGGCTCGACCCTGCGCCACAGGCCGGTGGAGAAAAAGGGCGAAATAGCCGAGGCCCTGGAAAAACACGTCTGGCCGCTGATCGAAAAAGGCCAGATCAAACCGGTGATCGATTCCACTTATCCCCTCAGCGAGGCCTCTGAAGGCCATCGGCGCATGGAAAGCAGCCGCCATATTGGCAAGATCGTGCTTACCGTTTAAAATGACTTTCGCCGTTTGACCCGGACCGCCCGGCGAAGCTATAAAGGGCCTGAATTCGAATTTGGCCCGCCAGTCGGCGGGCCGAAAGCCATTAAGGACAGGATAACACACACATGGCGCATCCTCTTATGCCCAAGGCGACAACCGTATGGCTTGTCGACAATACCGCCCTCACTTTCGAGCAGATTTCCGATTTCTGCGGAATCCATCCCCTTGAGGTGCAAGCCATAGCCGACGAGGAAGTGGCTATAGGAATGCAGGGAATGGACCCAATCACCAATGGCGAATTGACCCAGGAAGAGATCGACCGTTGCGTCGCCGACCCCACGAGTAAACTTGTAATGGCCAAGCCCAGCGTGAACCTGCCCAAACCGGCCCGAAAGGGAGCCCGCTATACACCGGTATCAAAGCGCCAGGACAGGCCCGATGCGATCGCCTGGCTGTTGAAGAATTATCCGGAACTCAGCGATGGACAGATTTCCAAGGTCATCGGCACCACCAAGCCGACCATCAACGCAATCCGCGACAAGACCCATTGGAACTCCACCCAGATCAAACCGAGCAATCCGGTAAGCCTGGGTCTGTGTTCCGCCGAAGCCCTGGACAAGGTCATAGCCGTCGCCCGGGCCAGGGCCGAGAGGGCCGCCAAGGCAAAGGCCAGGGAGGAGAAAAAAGAGGCCCAGGCCCAAGCCGCCCCGGCCCTCACCGAAACGGAGAAGCCCGCCACCTTGACAGAGGAACCGGCGGCCCAGACCCCAGCGCCCGAACCCGCGTCCACTCCGGAACCGGAGCCCGAGCCTAAGCCCGAGCCTAAGCCGGAGCCCGAGGAGCCCGAGCCCGCATCGCCCTTTGCCGCGGCCCTGGCTCCGTTGGCCGATACCATGGGTATTGAGCCTGAGCCTGAGCCTGAGCC
>JAZFTA010000192.1:0-3177 GCA_036446415.1 Rhodospirillales bacterium
GCGGTTCATCGGACCGGGATGCATGACCAGGGCGTCCGGCTTGGCGTTCGCCAGTTTCCCGTAATCGAGCCCGAAAAAGCGGAAATACTCGCGGATCGAGGGGAAGTAGTTGGTCCGCATGCGCTCGGTCTGCAGGCGCAGCATCATCACGATATCGCAGTCCTTGAGTCCCTCGCCCATGTCGTGGAAGATTTCCACGCCCAGGTTGACCATGCTTGAAGGAACCAGGGTCTTGGGCGCGATCAGGCGGACCCTGGCCCCCATGGCGCTTAGAAGGTGGATGTTGGACCTAGCCACCCTGGAATGCGAGATGTCTCCGCAGATGGCTACCAGGAGCCCTGAAATCCTGCCGGTGCGCCGGCGGATGGTCAAGGCGTCGAGCAGGGCCTGGGTCGGGTGTTCGTGGCTGCCGTCGCCGCCGTTTATGACCGCGCAGTTGACCTTTTCGCTGAGCAGCTTGACGGCCCCGGAGTCGGGATGGCGGACCACCAGCACATCCGGGTGCATGGCGTTCAGGGTCATGGCGGTGTCGATCAGGGTTTCGCCCTTCTTGATCGAGCTGGAGGCGGTGGACATGTTGATTACGTCGCCGCCCAGCCTTTTGCCGGCCAGCTCGAACGAGGTCAGGGTCCTGGTCGAGGCCTCGAAGAACAGGTTGATGATGGTCCGGCCGCGCAGCAGGTCCTTCTTCTTGTCGGCCTGGCGATTCTGCTCCACATAGGATTCAGAGCGGTCGAGAAGGTATGTGATCTCGACGGGCGAAAGGCCCTCGATGCCGAGCAAATGACGGTGGGGGAAGGAGTTGGAGCGCGTGTCCGGGGCGGCGACGGTCATAAAAAGGCACTATAAGGCGGCAACGCCGGAAATGGCAATACCCCCCCATGTGTAACGGGTGTTGTCGACTTGGCCGTAGCAGTCTAAATTCCAGTTATCGGTATAATTCAAGACGGCAAACGGAACGGGATAGATGATCTGATGGCAAAGCAGCGCCGGATTCATGAAAAGCTTGATGAAATCTTCTCCAAGGAGATTTTCTTCATCGTCGGCTTCACCCGGCCCGGGGCCAACTGGCTTCAGCGCGTCCTGGACGCCCACCCGGATATCTGCTGCAAGGGGGAGGGCCACTTCACCGATCACCTTTATCCGATGCTGGGCCGGACCATTGGCCTTTACAACCAGCAAACTCAGCGCTCGAAAAGGCTGCTTGAGCTTACCGGCGATAAGGGGGAGTCGGCGGATTTTTCCTTCAACGACCTTGAATACCTGCTGGGCCGGATCATCGGCCTGGTTTTCAACCGCTGGGTCGGCGACAGCCCGGTAAGGTGCATCGGCGAGAAGACGCCCGAGAACTCCCTGAACATGGAACTGCTTAGCCGGGCCGTGCCCAAAGCCAAGTTCATCCACGTCATCCGCGACGGCCGCGACGAGGCGGTATTCGCCTGGGAGTTCTCAAGGCGCGTCTACGGCGAAAAACTGAATAAAAAATATCCGGACTTCGCCTCTTTCTCCAAGACCTTCGCCAGGAAATGGAGTTCCGCCGTCGGCAAGGCGCGTTTGCATGGCAGGAACAATCCCGACAGCTACATGGAAGTCCGTTGCGAGGACATCTACATCGATCCCGCCCCGGTGGTCACGGACCTGCTTTTGTATCTGGGCATGGAGGCCGGCGAGGGAGCGGTATCGGCATGCCTCGAGGCGGGCCAGGAGGGCGCATCGCCCGGCGCCAGCACGGCCCATCGGGAGAAATACTTCGACGAGGATTCGCTCAGGGTCTTCCACCGCTACGGCGGCGAGTTGCTGAAGCTCATGGAATACGAAGTTTAACCGGCGATTATCACCCAAAACGGCATGGCGGCCATGGCCGCCAGGGTGGTGGCGGTTATTATTCCGGCCATCAGTTCTCCGTCGCCGCCCATCTGACGGGCCAGGATGTAGGACGAGGGCGAGCCCGGAACAGAGGCGTACATGACGCATATGGCGGCGCCCATTCCCTCCAGGCCGACGGCGCGAGTCAGCACCAGGACCACTAGCGGCAGGACCGCCAGCTTGATGGCGGTGGCCGCCGCAACCGTCGCTACGGCCTTGTGGGCGGCCCCCAGGCTCAGCCCGGCCCCCACCGCCAGCAGGGCGATCGGCAAAGCGGCCCGGCCCAATGTCTCCAACAGCGGCCCGATCACCGCCGGCAGGCCCTGGCCCGAGGCATTGATCAAAATGCCCGCCAGGCAGGCCAGGATCAGCGGGTTGGCGGCTACCCCCAGGACGGCCCGGCGCCAGCCGGAAGGGCCGCCCGGAGCGGAAGCGTGGCGCACCATGGCCAGCACGCTGATCAGGTTGACCGTGGGCACCACGACGACGATGCCGAGGGCTATCAAGGCCAAGCCCCTGTCGCCGAACAGGGCCGCCGCGGCGGCGATGGCGACATAGGTATTGGGGCGGAAGCTTCCCTGGTAGAGCGAGGTGAAGGCCGGGCCGTCCAGCTTGAGGACGGCGCGCAACCTGTAGGCCAGGGCGGCGGCGGCGGCCACCCCGCCCAGCAGGGCCGCCGCCATCGGCCCGACCTGGCCCCCTTCGATCTCGGCGGCGGCGATGGAATGGACCAGCAGGGCCGGGAAGAACAGGTAGTAGGTCAACCTTTCGGCCGGCCCCCAGAAGGCGTCGGCGACCAGACCCATCCTCTTGATGGCGTATCCGGCGATAATCAGCAGGAACACCGGGGCCAGGGCGAAAATTATCTGGGTCATGGGGTTGAATCGGCGTCCGCCAAGTTAGCCATCCTGTCGAGCGCCCCTTGCAGGATGTAGGCGGCGGCGGCCTTGTCGATGGACTTTTTGCGCCGCTTGCGGGTCATGTCGGCCTCGTCGATCATGGCCCTCTCGACCGCCGCCGTGGACAGCCTCTCGTCCCAGAAGGCGGCGGGCAGGTCGATGACCTCGAGCAGGTTGGCGGCGAACTGGCGCACCGACTGGCAGCGCCGCCCCTCGGTACCGTCCATGCTTACCGGCAGCCCGATGATCAGCCCGCCGACGCCGTTTTCGCCGGCGATCCGGGCCAGCTTGGCGGCGTCGCCGGCGAATTTGGCCCGCCTGATGGTCGACATCGGGGTGGCGATGGTGCGCCGGACGTCGGAAATCGCCAGGCCGACGGTCCTCGCCCCGACGTCGAGGCCAAGCAGGCGGC
>JAZFTA010000193.1:0-6533 GCA_036446415.1 Rhodospirillales bacterium
GTCCAACTCGTCCATGTCGGCGATTCGCAGCCTTTTTGCGGCATCCATTTCCATGCCGTCGATTATCGCAATGAAGTCCTTCTCGGGGAGGCCGAAACGCCGGATCGGCTCCTCCAGGGCATGAGAGGTAAGCCCGCCGGGGCGGCCTTCGTATGTTTGGCTGATTTCATCGCGCCATCGGCCAAGACTGGATAACTTTCCGCCCTCACCACCGGGACCGTCGGCTATATCGTCAACCTCCCGGCAAAAGGCGTAAAGCGCGTACATGGCGTGGCGCTTTTCATCTGGCATACGGCGCATGGCCCAGAAGAACGACGTGCCCGAACCCTTGACGACCGATTCGGCGTGGGCCTGGGAGCGAGCATGGGCCTCGTTGGAGTTGATGTCCGGCATGGGGGTTATGGATACACCACAAACGGTGGCCGCGTCATTGGTTGGCGTAATGCCGGCCTTTCCACGCCGCTGGCCGTCCCTGGCTCTCGAGGACGAATGAATGAACGGTCATCAGGATATAAAGCAACGCCGCCAGGGGCAAAAACGCCGCCAGCGCCGCCGGGCGGCCGTAAAGCTTCAATGTGGGGCGGTATGCGAAACCCATTACCAGCCAACCGGCGGCCCCCAGAAACATAGCCGGCATGTCGCCGCCTACCCAGCCCGATACCGCGGCCACGGGCGGCGCCAGATAGATCAGGGTCATGCCCATGACCGAAAAAACCAGCATTGCCGGGGAACGGTTCAGTTGCTCGGCGGCGGTGCGGGTCACCATCTTCCATATATCGGCCAGGGTGTCATATTCCCGCAAACTGCGCGTCGTTTCGGTGAGGCCGAGCCAGATTGAGCCATCGCGCTTGATCTCCCTGGCCAGGGCGACATCGTCGATTATCCGTCCCTTGATCGGCTCAAGACCGCCGATGCGCTTTATGGCCGAACGCCGGACCAGCATGCAGCCGCCGGCCGCCGCGGCTTCGTTGCGGGCCGGATTGTTGACCCATGGGAACGGGTAGAGCTTTTGGAAAAAGAACACGAAAGCGGGTATCAACAGGCGTTCCCAAATGTTGCGGCATCTGAGAAGCACCATAAGCGAAACCAAATCCAGTCTCCCTTCCTCGGCCTTGGCCACCAGCCGTTTGAGGTTTTTGGGGTGGTGTTCGATGTCGGCGTCTGTGAACAGGACATATTCGGCATCCGGGGCATTGTTTTCAGCAGCCTCAAGCCCCTGGGCCAGGGCCCACAGCTTGCCGGTCCATCCCTCAAGCGGCGGGGCGCCGGAAACGATGGAAAACGAGTGGTCCCACCCCTCGGCGGCGGCGCCGGCGATGGCGGCGGTGGCGTCGTCGGAATTGTCGTCGATTACGGTCAGGGAGTACTCGCCGTCATAGTCCTGGGCCATCAGGGAGGCTATGGCGGTTCGGATTGTTTGGGATTCGTTTCTGGCCGGGATCAGTACGGCCACTTCGGGCCAGGCGTCAAGGTGGGGCGGCTGGCCATCCAAACGCTGATCGGCGAGCCAGAAACCGCCACGCAAAAGAATAAGCACCACCCAAGCGAGGATGGAAACCAAGGCAAATACCGAAAGCAGCGACAAAACAGTACACCAGGATCAGAGAAAGGCCGAAAGGACGCCCCGCATTCCGCAGGCCATGAACCCGGCCTTGGACAGCCTGACCCTGGAGGCCAGCGGGTCGCGGCGTTTCAACATTGAGGCCAGACGCCAGGCTATTTTCAAGATGACCGCCGATTCCATGGCCAGACGCCTGGAACTGAGCCCCCCCGGCAACGGCCGGGCTTTCTCCAAGAGGACCTCCGCCGCCTCAACGGTACGGTCCAGGACCCGGCGCATGGCGGGGGTGGCGGCCGGACGGTCCAGATCCTCGACCACGGCGCCCTCTTCGGCCAGCCAATCGCCGGGCAGATATACCCGGTCCAGAAGACGGTAGTCCTCCTGGCAGTCCTGGAGGTGGTTGATGACCTGCAAGGCCATGCACAGGGCGTCCGAAGCCCGGTAACCACCCTTTGACCCTCCCCCCTTGATGCCACCGTGGAGGTCCAAAAGATAACGTCCCACCGGGGCCGCGGAAAGGACGCAGTAGCCCATCAAGTCATCCCAGTCCCGGTACCTTAGCTTGGTGGCGTCCATCTTGAAGGCGGCGATCAGGTCGAGGCAGTGACCGGGACCGATCCCTGTTTCATCGAGGCTTTGGCGCATATGGCCGGCTTTTTCGTAGCCTGGCCCGTCTCCGCCGCGGCCGAGCAACGCATCGGCGAAACCGTCGAGACGCTCTACCTTGTCGTCGGGCTCAAGGGATGGATTGTCGGCGATGTCGTCAATGGCCCGGGCAAAGGCGTAGAACACCGCGATGTGAGGACGGAGCCTGGCCGGCAACAGCCAAGAGCCGACTGGAAAATTCTCGTAAGCGGCGTCCTTGCCCGACGGCGTTTCGACTAAAACCGGCGCTGAAACATTCATCGAGGGGATAATACGTTGAAATGATAAATGGAAACCACCCGATTAGGATCTAACCGGAGATAGTTTCTAGGCGTCTTTTTCCAGTCGCTTTCTAAGGGCCGAAAGAAGTCCCTCCACCTTGCCTCCGTTCCTGCGGATTACCGACGCGAATTCCGAGCGCTGGGTCAGGCCCATGGATATGCCTTCGATCATTACGTCAACGATCTTAAAGGAACCGTTTTTCTTCCTGATCCGCCATTCGACTTTCGCCGGGGAATTGCCGTCAAGGCCCTTGACGGCTGAATAAACGACTATGTCCCCGTCCTTGGAGGTGATTGTCTTGATGACCTTTAGAACGCCGCTGCCGGAATACCTGGAAAAACGATCGACATAGGTTGCGACTATCAAGTCCTCAAACAACTTCAGGAACTCGGCCCGCTCCTCTTTTGAGGCCTTTTTCCAATAACGGCCCAGAACCCAACGGCCGATAGTCTCGATCGCGAAATGTTCGCTCAACAGGTTGTGGAATTTCTCGGCGCGCTCGTCCCTGGAAACACCGTCAACACTCAGCGACGCAACGGCCTTGTCGGCGAGATCTTCGATAAACTTCCCGGCCGCTTCCTCGTCGGCCAAGGCGGCGGTGGCGATCATCCAAAAGACAACCGCCAGAACAGAACTAAAGGCAATGAACTTCCTTGAACGGAACACAGCAATCCTTAAAAAACAATATTTTCAATACGTTGCGTTGTTTATGCTTTTCTTATTGGCTTCGGGAGGTCAATTACCGTCAACGCGCCTTCCCTGAGGCCTATACAGGTTGACTCATTATACGGAGAAATCAAGTGCATACTTGGCAATGCAAAAACACATCCGGCGGAGTTAAGCCGTAATGGGCAAAGGCATTATCGGGCGGTGACAAAACGGTCGCGGAATTCAGACCTCAAATCGGCATACCAGGATGGTTCCGTCGGCCACCACCAGATGTTTCCCAAGGCGTCGCCGGGAAAAGTATCGTTAAATTTTTTCCTCATTTTGTCGTTAAGAAACCGGGACACGCCTGAAGCGCAAGAGTCATATCCGGTTTCGTTGGAAAGCAGGGCGCCGTTCTCGGGACTGTATTGGAATTTTATGAATTCATAAATCTGATCGATGTTCTCGGCGCCGTTGGCGATGGAAAGTCCGTCGATCCAGCCCAGCGCCCCTTCAACAGGCGCTTCATAGGCTATCGGCTTTCCTTCGTTCTTAAGCCTGATCGGCGGACCGTCCCAGGTCTGCCCCAGAACCACGCCGTTATGCATGAACCCGTTGATCTGTGTCTCGGCGTTATGCCAGAACAGTTTGATCCATGACCGCCGCTCGATCGCATAGCTGGTGACTTTTTCCCAGATGCGGCGCATTGATTCTTCGTCCTTGTAGCCCTCCAGCATCCGGTTGGAAGGCAATTCTCCGATGCGGTCGAGATAGAGGCCGGTGCTGAGCAACATGGAATGGTCGCGGCCCATTATCTTTCCCTTCATTTCGGGGAGCCACAAGTCGCCATATGACAGTTCCTTGGAAACCCTGAACCATTTGTCCGTCCGCCAGGCCAGCCCCTCGGTTCCCCATACGAATGGAAGGTGGTGATAGGCGTCTTCCCAGCCACCGGCAATCAGGGAATTTTCGAGCATTCCCTCGTTTATGGCGTCGACCGGGACGCGGCTCATGTCCCATGGCCTTAGCAAACCCAATGGCTTCCACTGTTCCATGCGGCTCGAGGTAGGGCTTAGAAGGTCTATGCCCGAGCCCTTCATCGCCTTCACCCTGTTGAGAAGTTCCTCGTTGGAACCGTACGGGGTAATCCTGACCTTTATCCCCGTCGCCTTCTCGAATTTTTCTATGACAGGCTTGGTCAGATAATCGGACCACATCATTATCCTCAACTCACCGGATGATGAGAGAGCGTCACGAACGGCCCACGGCCCCATGCCTGCCGCAACTCCGGCCGCCAACGCGCCCTTGAGCACGGCGCGGCGGCTGAACGGCCTTTTGGATCGGGTGAAATGCCGGGATTTGATTTTATTTTTTGCCATATTATTTCCCAGGCGAATACTTAGGTTGCATAATATTTACAAACAAAACCTACTTTCAATATAAATATTGAAGTATGTCATTTTTCACCGGCGGGATATTCGATATTTCACTTCCGGTTGGCGGTTTTGGTTGACCCAATGACACCGATGCATCGGCCATCGATAAATGTATAATCGCCAATTGCGGCAATATTGAGGTTTAGCCAATGAACATTCCGGCCAATTCACCCCATGCCAGGGACATCGCCTGCCATCTGCACCCTTACACCAACCTGGAAGCGCACGAGAAGCAGGGTCCGCATATCCTGGAGAAAGGGGACGGCATATACGTCATCGACGACACGGGCAAACGCTATATCGAGGGTCTGGCCGGACTATGGTGCGCGTCGCTTGGCTTTAGCGAGAGACGTCTGGCCGAGGCCGCCGCCCGGCAGATGGAAATCCTGCCCTTCTACCATAACTTCGCTTCCAAGACGTCGCCGCCCACCATAGACCTGGCGGAAAAACTGATTTCGATCGCTCCGGCCCCGATGTCCAAGGTGTTTTTCACCAATTCAGGTTCGGAAGCCAACGATCTGCAGATCAAAATAGCCTGGTACATGAACAACGTTCTGGGCCGCCCCAAAAAGAAGAAGATCATTTCCCGGACCGGCGGTTACCACGGGGTAACCGTGGCCGCCGCCAGCCTGACCGGCCTTCCATATGTGCAGGATGCCTTCGACGTGCCTATCGCCAACATCCTTCATGCCGACCAGCCTCATTTCTATCATTTCGCCGAACCAGGCGAGAGCCAGGAGGATTACGCGTCGCGGCTGGCCGGGGGACTGGAAAAAATGATCCTCGACGAAGGACCCGAAACGGTCGCCGCCTTCATCGCCGAGCCGGTAATGGCCGCCGGAGGCGTCATTCCCCCGCCCCGCACCTACTTCGGGAAAATCCAGGAAGTGCTGCGCCGCCATGACGTCATGTTGATCGTTGACGAGGTGGTTTGCGGTTTCGGGCGCACCGCTTCCATGTTCGGTTGCGAAACATACGGCATAAGGCCGGACGCCGTAACCGTGGCCAAGGGCCTGTCTTCGGGATACCTGCCGATAGGGGCGGTCATGATATCGGACGAAATATATCAAGCCCTGGTCGAAGGCAGCCGCAAGCATGGCCTTTTCGGCACCGGTTTCACCTACGGCGGCCATCCGGTTCCGGCCGCCGTCGCCCTGGAAACTTTAAGGATTTACGAAGAACGGGACATTGTCGGACATGTCAGGAGCATCGCCGGACATTTCCAAAAACGTCTGAACTCATTCGCCGGCCATCCCCTTGCCGGCGAGACCCGCGGGGTCGGCCTTATCGGCGCCATCGAACTGGTCGAGGACAAGGGGGCGCGCAAAAACTTCGATCCCGCCCTTAAGGTTGGTCCACGGCTGGTCAACAAATGCTTGGACCACGGCCTGATCACGCGGGCCATGTCAAATGACTCAATCGCCTTCTGCCCGCCGCTTATTATCGACGAAAGCGGGATCGACGAGATGTTCGATCGTTTCGCCAGGGCCCTTGAGGATATAGCGGCGGAAATAGCCTAGTTAATATACCGTTTGATCAGGGCCACCGCTTCTTCCGAGTCCCATTCGGCGCCCCCGACAAGGCGTCCGACCTCGCGGCCCCGTTTGTCCAGAAGAATAGAAGTCGGCAGCAGGTTCTGGCTGAAGGCGCCGCCCAAACGGCTTCCCCTGTCGATGAAAATGGGAAGATCGCCGAGGTTGTTGGCCCTGAAGAACCGCTTGACGATCTCGACGCCGCCCCTGTCCTGGGAAATGGTCAGCACTTCGAAATCCTTGCCGCCCAGTTTAGCCTGAAGCCGGTCCAGCAACGCCATTTCCCTAATGCAAGGAGGACACCAGGTGGTCCAGAAATTGACCAGCACCACCCGCCCGCGGTGATCGACGAGGGTATGCTTGAAACCCCCGGCGTCGAAAAACGGGACCATCGGCGACGGCAGGGGCGGATCGGCGGCAGTGAAGGTC
>JAZFTA010000194.1:0-5107 GCA_036446415.1 Rhodospirillales bacterium
TCATCGGGTTTTTCCAGGGGCGGCAGGTGGCCGCAGTTTTCGATAACCACCTGGGTGGCGTTGGGAATGGACCGGGCCATTTCATCGTGGATTTCCAACGGGGTGAGTTCGTCCTGGCGCCCGCACAGCACCAAAACGGGGCACTGAATCCGTTCCAGGTCGCGAATGCCGCCGCCCAGCCCCATCATCGCGTGCTGCTGGCGTATGAAAGCCTCTTTTCCGACTTTCATGGTCATCATTATCACCGTATCGCACAACGCCTTGTCATTCATCCGGTCGGGGTGAATAAGAAGCGGCAGAAGCTTCTGGGTGACGCCCCTGAAGTCGCCGTATTGGGTCTGTTCGATATAAATGCGCCGCTTTTCCTTATGTTCGGGGGAATCGGCATCGGGCGAAGTATCCAGCAAGGCCAGCCGGTCCACCCTTTGGGGGGCCAGTCGCATGATCTCCTGAGCCACATATCCGCCCATGGACAGGCCGGCCAGGGCGAAAACAGGCGGCCCCGATTCTAAAATCCTGACCGCCATCGCATTGATGCTTTCATCCAGTGTGAGGTCGGCGACGGTCATTTCGGCGACCTCGGACAAGTCCTTCATTGAATGGCGCCACAAGGTCTCGTCGCAAAGCATCCCGGGCACCAAGATCAGCGGCTTCTTGGAGGCGATCATTTGATCAACCGGACTAGTTCCTTGAATTCAGGAGAGCCGGCCTGTTTCAGCCATTCGAACAGGACCATCTCGGTGGTGGCTATTTCGGCCCCGGCCCCGCCCAGCCGTCGCAGCGCCGCGTCATGGTTTTCCCTGGTCCTCGAGCCGGTGGCGTCGGCCACCACGAAAACGTTGAAGCCCCCGTCAAGCATATCCATACCGGTCTGGATGACGCAGACATGGGCCTCGATGCCGGCGATAACCGCTTGGGGGCGCTTAAGTTCCTTGCACCGCTTGGATAGATTCTCATCGCCCAGGCACGAAAAACAATACCCCTTGTCCATTACCGCGCCCGGCGGGGCCAGGGAAGAAACCTCCCCTACCGTGGCGCCCAGGCCCTTGGGGTACTGTTCGGAGACCAGCACCGGCACCGACAGGCGGGCCGCGGCCTTCAACAATATGGAGGTATTGGCCACCACCTGATCGGGATCGTGCATGGTGGGCAGCAGCTTTTCCTGGATGTCGATAACCAGCAGGAATGACTCTTCGGCATTGATCAGCATGGAGGGTTGCCCGGAAAGGAAAAGGAACTTAAAGGTAATCCAAGTCTCGGTAACAGCCAAGGCCCAAGCCAACTTCGGTGACAAGGAACATTGACATGATCGGGGGAAAGCATAGTATCTCCCTGGAATTATTAAAAAATTGGGACAGCCGGTTACCCGAAAGCCACCGGCAGAATTCAGGATTTCATGAAATTTTCCGATCTCGGGCTTAGCGAGGAAGTCCTCCAGGCGGTCGCCGACACTGGATACACCGAACCTACGCCTATACAGGTCCAGGCCATTCCGGTCGTCCTCATGGGGCGCGACATCCTGGGCTGCGCCCAGACCGGAACCGGCAAGACGGCCTCGTTCACCCTGCCGATGATCGACATACTGGCCGCCGGCACGGCCAAGGCCCGGATGCCGCGCTCCCTGATACTGGAGCCGACCCGCGAACTGGCGGCCCAGGTGGCCGAAAGTTTCGAAACCTACGGCAAGCACCACAAACTTTCCAAGGCGCTTTTGATCGGCGGCACCTCGATGGGCGACCAGATACGGGTGATCGACCGCGGCCCGGACGTGCTGATCGCCACCCCGGGGCGTTTGTTGGACCTCTTCGAGCGCGGCCGGTTGCTGTTGAACGACGTCAAGATACTGGTCATCGACGAATCCGACCGCATGCTGGACATGGGTTTTATTCCCGATGTGGAGCGCATCGTCTCGCTGCTCTCGAAGATCCGCCAGACCCTGTTTTTCTCGGCCACCATGCCGCCCGAGATCCGCCGCCTGGCCGACGCCTTCCTGATGAACCCCAAGGAAATCAGCGTCGCCCCCCCCGCCTCCGCCCCCAAAACCGTGATCCAGGGATTGGTTGTGGTACAGCACGGCGACGGCCGCAAGCCCGGCGGCGGCCAAAAGGAAAAACGGGCCGCGCTGAGAAAACTTATCGAGAAGGAAGACGTTAAGAACGCCCTGGTCTTCTGCAACCGCAAGCGCGACGTCTCGATCCTGCACCGCTCGCTGGCCCGCCACGGGTACAACGCCGCCCAGCTTCACGGCGACATGGCGCAACCGGCCAGGATGGAGACGCTGGGGAGCTTCAAGGAAGGCCGTTTCACTTTCCTGGTGTGCAGCGACGTCGCCGCCAGGGGGCTCGACATTGTCAACATGAGCCACGTCTTCAACTTCGATGTGCCGTCCCACGCCGAGGACTACATACACCGCATCGGGCGCACCGGACGGGCCGGGCGCGAGGGCCACGCCTACACCCTGGCGGTCCCCGAGGACGGCAAGCACATCGCCGCCATTGAACAACTTACCGGCAAGAAAATCCCCCTTGTCGAGTTGGACGGAATGGCCGTGGCCGGGTTGCGCGATGAACGCGAAACCCCGCGCCGGGGACGGCGGCGCAAGCCAAAGCCGAGAACAAGAGGCAAGGCCCCGGCCGCCGATAAAGAGGTTGAGGCCCGCAATGAACCCAAGACCCGCCCCGCCATGCGCGACAAACGCCATGACGGCCCTATACATGGCGGACCTAAACATGGCGGCCCTAAGGCGGATAAACATGACCGGGCCGGAAAAAGGGACAAGGCGGGCAAGGGCGAACGGATAAAGGGAATGGGCGAACACACCCCGGCCTTCCTGTTGAGCCCGATGACCGCGAAGGGCAAGAAATAAGGCCGGCGCGGGCCACTTAACCTGGGAACTATCAAGAGGCCCTAAATGTTCAGGAAAGAGATCAAGGTCCTCGATTGCACCATCCGCGACGGCGGTCTTATCAACAATTACCAGTTCACCGACGACTTCGTTAAGGCGTGCTACAAGGCGGCCTGCGAGTCCGGCGTCGATATCGTCGAATTGGGAAAGAAACTTTGCGAAAGCGGGGATTATCCCCGCGACAAGTTCGGCAAGTGGAACTTCTGCGACGACGACGACCTGAAGCGCGTCGTCGACTCGCATCCCTCGGAGAGCCCTCCCCTGGTCGCCGTGATGTACGACGTGGGCCGGGTCGACGTCTCGGCCCTCAAGCCGGCCGACCAGACCCCCATCGATATGGTCAGGACCGCTTGTTATGTTGTCGACATCGACAAGGGGATCGACCTGGCCAGGCGTTGCAAGGACTTAGGCTATCTTACCACCATCAACATAATGGCCTCGTCGGCCGCCATCCGAACCGAGCTGATCGAAGGCCTGGCCGAGATCAACGATGCGGCCGAGGTCGATTACCTGTACCTGGTGGACAGCTACGGCGCCTTTTATTCGGAACAGATCACCGACTATCTGAACCTATATAAGAAACACGCCCCCAACAAGGAGCTGGGATTCCACGCCCACAACAACCAGCAGCTGGCATTCGCCAACACCCAGCAGGCGATCATCGACGGCGTCAACCTCTTGGACGCCACCATCAACGGCATCGGCCGGGGGGCCGGCAACTGCAACCTGGAACTGCTGCTCAACTTCCTGAAGAATCCCAAGTTCGACGTCAAACCCATCTATAAGGCGATCCAGGAGGAATTCGCGCCGCTGAGGGAAGAGATAGAGTGGGGCTTCAACGACCTCTACGGCATCAGCGGGCACTTGAACCAGCATCCCCGGATGGCGATGCGGTGCAGGGGCGACGAAAAACTTAAGGAAAAGTGCTACGACTTCTTCCACACATCGACCCAGGGCGAGGATATACCGGGGGGTTAGGGAAGAGGCGGTTTAGGTGTAAGTTAAGTCATGCCGTTAAGCAGATTTATTTTCACCGTCAGCGTTCTTTTGCCGGTTGCTTGTTTCGCCGAGGCCGGGCTGGCCGATGACTTCACCGTCGAGACGCTGAACGCCGAAAAGGTGTTTCCCGGCACCACCCTGTTCTCGGTGACGGCGAATTTCAACACCCAAAAAATCATCGAGGCGGACATGCGGGGTAAAACCGTGTGGAGCTACCCCATCCCGGATTCCGTCAAGGGAGAGAAAGGCTTTCTGCAAGACGTCAACCTTCTGGACAACGGCCACATTCTGTTCACCCTCCATCACGCCGGGATTTTCGAAATCACCCGCGCCGGCAAAGTGGTGTGGAGCCACAAGGATCCGGAGGCCTCACATGACGCCGACCGGTTGGCCAACGGCAACACCCTGGTGTCGTCGCGGGACCGTCTCTACGAAGTCACCAGGGACGGGGAAATCGTGTGGCAGGTAAACGCCCCCAGCGGCGGCGAAAACAAGCGCAAGTTCCACAAGGCGATACGCATCGGCACTGATGGCAAGAGGTACGGCGGGTAGCAGGCTGAAAAAAGGTTTTGTTAGCGCTAGATGCTTCGAGACGGCGCTTCGCGCCTCCTCAGCATGAGGGTTATTCTCCTCATCCTGAGGAGCCGCCGCAGGCGGCGTCTCGAAGGATTGTTACTTGCAAACTCAGTTTTTTCCTAACCCCTATATCAGCCCGGCCAGCGGCGAGCTTGGATCGGCGTAGCTCTTCCTGGGCATGCGCCCGGCGAGGTACGAAAGCCGCCCGGCCTCGACGGCCAGCTTCATGGCCCGGGCCATCTTTATGGGGTCCTTGGCGCCGGCGATGGCGGTGTTCATCAGCACCCCGTCACAGCCCAGTTCCATGGCGGCGGAAGCGTCGGAAGCCGCCCCCACCCCGGCGTCGACCAGCACCGGCACCGAGACGCTCTCCTTGATCAGGGCGATGTTGATGGGGTTGAGGATGCCCAGCCCCGAGCCGATCAGCGAGCCCAAGGGCATGATGGCTACGCAGCCCATGTCCTCCAGCCGCTTGGCCATGATCGGATCGTCGGAACAATAGACCATGACCTTGAAATCCTCTGCGATCAGCGTCTCGGCCGCGACCAGGGTTTCGGTCATGTGGGGGTACAGGGTCTTTTCATCGCCCAGCACCTCGAGCTTGACCAGGTCCCAGCCTCCCGCCTC
>JAZFTA010000195.1:0-3177 GCA_036446415.1 Rhodospirillales bacterium
CTTCGGTGGCTGCCGTCAGCTTCTTACGCAACTTGCATATGAATATGTCGATGATTACGATCTCGGGCTCGTCCCTGCCCCCATAGAGGTGATTTAGGAACATCTCCTTGGTCAGGGTCGTGCCCTTGCGCAATGACAGCAGTTCAAGGATGCCGTATTCCTTGCCGGTAAGATGGATGTCCTTGCCGTCCACCTCGACGGTGTGGGCGTCAAGATTGACGATCAGTTTTCCGGTGGTGATCAGCGATTGGGCATGGCCCTTGGAACGGCGCACGATGGCCTGTATGCGGGCCAGCAGTTCCTGCCTGTCGAAGGGCTTGGTAAGGTAGTCGTCGGCGCCCGAGCCCAGCCCTTTGACCTTTTGTTCGGATTCGGTCAAGCCGGAAAGTATGAGAACCGGCGTTTCCACCCTGGCGTCGCGCAACCGGCGCAATACCTCCATGCCGTTTATGTCGGGCAGCATAAGGTCGAGAATTATAATGTCATAGTCATAGAGCTTGCCGATCTCCAGGCCGTCTTCGCCAAGATCGGTGGCGTCGACCACCATGTTCTCGGTCTTGAGCATCATTTCGATGCTTTGCGAAGTGGCCGGATCGTCCTCGACCAGAAGAACACGCATGGCGGAACCTCGCCCCCTTTGTTAACGGTTTGTTAACCATAAGATGATGGCGCGGATCATTCAAGGCAAGAGGTTAATGAAAGGCGCCAAGGGGGTCTTTTTTAGCATTTTCCTTTTACCTAACCTTAAAGACTCCCCCTTCATACTGTCGTGGCTTATATCCTTGGGGTGATCTGCTTTCCGGCTTTCCGGCTTTCCGGCTTCGGGCAAGGGTTTCGAGTTGACAGTTTCAGTTAGTACACACTTTCATAATTCCGTGATACGTAGGATTGCTTTTCCCGTTTCCTCGGTAGGAGGGGGGGCGCAGGCGATGCCAACCCATCGGCAAGCCTTCCCGACGCCCCGAGGAAGCGGGAAAAGCAACCCGGAGGGCGGCCTTCCGAGGCTTCCGGACGTCGTCGCGCGCCGCTTGTGGCGGGTTGGCGCCACGGCGCGACGCGCTCCTAACCGGAAACCTCGGAAGACCGTCCTACGTGTCACGGAATTATGAAAATGTGTACTAGCAACATAATCAACGAACTGAACCGGCTGAGCGACAGCCACTATTACGGCCGGGTCAGCGCGGTCCTCGGCATGCTGGTCGAGATGGACGTTCTAAAAGGGGTTGTCTCGATCGGCGATCACTGCCGCATCGTCAACCGGGATGACCGCCGGATAATCTGCGAGGTGGTGGGATTCCGCGATGGCAAGGCGCTGATCATGCCGTTCGGCCCCCTTGAAGGGGTCGGACTTGGATGCCGCGTCGAAATTAGCATAACCGAGCCGGTCATATATCCCGACATTAGCTGGCTGGGCCGCGTTATAAACGCCTTCGCCGAGCCGGTGGACGGCAAGGGGCCTCTTAACAAGGGGCCGGAGCCCTACCCTATCCACAACAGACCCCCGCCCGCCCATTCCCGCAAGCGGGTCGGCGGAAAGGTCGATCTGGGGGTGCGCGCCATGAACGCCTTTCTGACCTGTTGCGAGGGCCAGCGCATGGGCATCTTCTCGGGCTCGGGCATCGGCAAATCCACCTTGATGTCAATGATGGCGCGCCACACCAGCGCCGAGGTCTCGGTCATCGGAATGATCGGAGAGCGGGGCCGCGAGGCCAGGGAGTTCATCGAAGACGACCTCGGCGAGGAAGGGCTGGCCAAAAGCGTGGTTATAGTCGCCACCTCGGACGAAGCGCCCCTGGTCCGCCGTCAGGCGGCGTATATCACGATGGCGGTGGCGGAATACTTCCGCGACCAAAAAAACAACGTGCTGTGCATGATGGACTCTATCACCCGTTTCGCCATGGCCCAGCGCGAAATCAGCCTTTCCGCCGGCGAGCCGCCGGCCAGCAAGGGTTATACCCCGTCCGTTTTCGCCGAACTGCCCAAGCTGTTGGAGCGGGCCGGGCCGGGAACCCCCGATCAAGGGAGTATAACCGGCCTGTTTACGGTGCTGGTTGAAGGCGACGACCACAACGAGCCGGTTGCCGACGCGGTCAGGGGAATACTTGACGGACACGTGGTGCTTGACCGGGCGATAGCCGACCGGGGCCGCTACCCCGCCATAAACGTGCTGCGCAGCGTGTCGAGAACCATGCCCGACTGCAACAGCGATGACGAGAACGCCATAGTCAACCGGGCCCGCCAGTTGTTGTCCACCTACGAGGACATGGCCGAGCTGATCCGCCTGGGCGCTTATCGAGGCGGCTCCGACCCCCAGGTCGACGAAGCCATTCATTATTACCCGGGCATCGAGGAGTTTCTCAGGCAGGGAGAGGCCGAACATACGGACCTGGAAACGTGTTACATGATGCTGGGGGAGATTTTGGACATGATAGAGTCCGAAGCCTCGACCGAAGGGCAGGAAGGGCCGCCGGAAGGGCCGCCGCCGGGCGCCCAGCCGGACCAGCCGCAATGATCAATACTGGGGCAAGGGGTTAGGAATTGGCGGCAAGCCTGCGCAGCCTGATCCGCCTTAACGAATGGAGCGTCGACGACAAGCGCCGCCGGGTCGGTGAATTGCTGCGGCTGCTCGATAACCTGGAAAAACAGGGGGTGCGGCTGGAAGAAGAGCTTGTCGACGAGCAGAAGGTAGCCAGGGATTCGCCAAGGGAGGCGGGCTTCCTCTACGGCAACTACGCCGAGGACGTGATCGACCGCCGCCAACGGATCGCCGAGGCCGTCGGCAAGATGGAGATGGATTTAGCCAAGGCCCGCGAGGAATTGAACGAGGCTTTCCGGGAACTGAAGAAATACGAGGTGGCCCAGAAAAACCGCGACAAGCTGGAACTGATAGAACTGGCCCGCGAAGAGCAGGCCGAACTGGACGAAATAGCCACCAAGGACTACCTCAGGTTGCTTGACCAGGGCAAGAGGCGTAAAGCCGCCAAGAATAATTAATAACGCTTCAGCCTCGATAGCAGGTCCGGGTTGTCCCAGTGGGGCTGGCGGTCTTCCACCATGACGTTGTGCGAGGCCTTGTCTTTCGAGGCCGCCACCGAAACCTGGGTCCAGCGGGCCACCACTTCGTTGTTTATGTCGTTTAGGACCATGACCGCTACTTTCTCCATGGTTTCCCAGGGG
>JAZFTA010000196.1:0-2344 GCA_036446415.1 Rhodospirillales bacterium
CCCGACGACCTGGTCGGGGCGGTGGGGCGGGGCATCGACATGTTTGACTGCGTGCTGCCCACCAGGTCGGGGCGGACCGGCCAGGCCTTCACCAGAGGCGGCCCCCTTAACCTGCGCAACGCGCGCCACGCCGGGGACCAAAGGCCCTTGGACGGCAAATGCACATGCCCGGCCTGCAAGGGCCACAGCCGGGCCTACCTGCATCATCTGGAAAAAGCCGGCGAGATTTTAGGGTCTGTGCTGTTGACCTGGCACAACCTGCATTACTATCAGGACCTGATGAGGGACATGCGCCAGGCAATAGCCGGGGGAACCTTCGATGCCTTCGCCAAGGGCTTCGCCGACCAACAGGTTGAGGAAAGCCAATGACCGATACGATATATGAAAACCTCAGCCAGCTAGGCGGCAAGGCGGAAATCCCGGCCTCGCCCGGCGCGGCGGTGCTGGAAACCGTGGCCAACCCCAAGGCCGGGGCCAGGTACATGGTGCGCCTTACCTGCCCCGAGTTCACTTCCATATGCCCGGTCACCGGCCAGCCCGACTTCGCCCACCTGGTCATCGACTATGTGCCGGCCGCCAGCATCGTCGAGAGCAAGTCGCTGAAGCTTTACCTAACCTCGTTCCGCAACCACGGGGCCTTTCACGAGGAATGCACGCTGGCCATCGCCGAAAAGATCATCGAGGCGGCCAAACCCGAATGGCTGCGCATCGGCGGCTACTGGTATCCCCGGGGCGGCATCCCCATCGACGTCTTCCACCAAACCGGCGAGCCGCCCGACGACGTGTGGATTCCCGACCAGGAGGTCGAGCCCTACCGGGGCCGGGGCGAGATCAAGCCGTAACCCTACTGGCCGTGGGCAGTCACGAGAATTTCTATCGAGACATGAAAAGGCAGACACTAGATCGCGTGGATGTTTTCCCGGATGTCGGAGTAGATGAACTCGGCCTTTTGCATAGCCCCGCCGGAGTCCGGGTAGGGGAACTTGCGGACCCAGGCGTCCATCTTGACGGTGAGGCCGCACAGTTTGCGGCCGATGTCCACATAGCTGCCCTGGATCATGGCTTCGACGGTGCGGAACTGCTCGGCGTTGACCTGCTCCCACATGCGCTTGGTGCTTATGTCGAATTTCCTGAACTGGCCGGTGATCACCGCCACCAGCCGTCTTACTTCCTTCTTGGTGCCGTGGCAGGCCGTGCCCAGGGTCTTGTTGCTCTTGACGTTGTAGGCGTTGCAAACCTCGTCCACGGATTTGCCGAAGTCGATGATGATGGGCGAAATATGATCAAAGCACTGGCGGTAGTAGGACATGGAAAGAAACACGTCCCCGAAGTCCTCGAAGAAGGCGGGCAGTTGGTCCAGGCGGATTTCCAGGCGATCCGAGATGGTCTTGAGTTTACGCCGGGCCAGCTTGATGTCCGGGTGCTGGAAAAGGCCGATCAGGTCCTTGTAGTCCTGGACGTCCTTGTCGTCGCCATAGATTTGCAGGATGAGTTGACGGGTGAATTCCTTCATATAAATCGCCAGCTCTTCCTTCTTGTGGTCCGATAGCCTGAGTTCGGCGTAATCGTTGATGGGAATGTCGTGTTCCCTGAGTTGGATGCGCAGGCTGTAGATGTCGAAGCTGGGCAGCTTGGCCAGCTTCTTGAGTATGGTAAGGTCGTCGTTGCGCGACAGGTCGAACTCATGGCCTACTTTGTCCACTTGAATCTGGCCGCTGCCCATGTCCGTGCCCTTGCCGCCGAAAAGCTCTATCACGCTTTCCAGGCGGACGTTCTTGACCATGCGGGCCCGTCTCAAGGACGTGTTTTCCAGGGGGATCATGGACAGGGGAAGGATATGCAGGGAATCCCGCTCAACGTTGGTGATTTTGGGTATATTCATGGCCGCCATGGAAATCCCCTCGCCGTAAAAACGGCATTTCCCGGATAACCTTCAAATCGAAAACGATAGTATCCAATACTCACAATAATTGGAATAGGTTTAATGGCATCCTCCGCCCAACCCCTTTTCACTTATCATCAAACCGTAACCTCGCGCCGCCTGATCATCCACCACACCAGAAACGCCCCGAGCAGCTTGGATGCGGTCATCGCGCTAAGGGCGATGGGCGAAAGGATGCCCATGCCCCACAGGAAAACGGCGCTGTCGATGGGTGCGCCGAGCAGGCTGGAAAACAGGACCCGCTGCGAGAACGGACGCCGCGTGAAGGAATAGACCGCCCAGTCGGCCAGTTCGCTGACCAGGAAGGCGGCGGCCGAGGCGGCGGCGACCATCGGCGAGGCCATGAAATAGCTGATAGCCACGCCGACCAGCATGGCCCCCAGAACCTTGTGCCCTATCTCG
>JAZFTA010000197.1:0-2990 GCA_036446415.1 Rhodospirillales bacterium
AAACCCGCCGTTTCCCCACTCTTCCCTAAGCCGCCACAAGGCCCACGGCAGGGCGAACAGGGCGCCGCCCAAATAAAGCATGAAACGGGGAAGACTCCCGATCGAGGCGTTTTCGGCGGCCAACTGGAAATATTCCAGGGCTTCCACATCGACCAGTGAAATTGGACCGGCCAGGAATTTAGGGAAGGCGAGCCACATAACCGCTCCCACGAACGCCGCCCCGGCTACCCCGGTTACGGCGCGTTGCAAAATACCTACCGGACGGCCGAACCTTTCCCCGGCCCGGACGACGAAAGCCCAGAACGCCGCCAGCAGCACCGCCAGGACCAAGTGCACCATGGAAAGGCGGTCGTATTCCACATCCAGGAAGCCGGACGGCCCCCGTTCCACCGCCAGCCCCGCCGCTACCCCCAGGACAAGGCCGATTGTCATGCCAAGGTTGCGTTGGCCGCCCCCCTGGCCGCCGAACAGCCAGGCCACAGCCGACGCGAAAAGACAGACGCCGAGAAAGACCATCATCTCGACGCCCGCCCACAGGCCGATGCCGAGAGCCACACCGGCGGCGAACGCCTGATTGTAGTTGGAGCCGCTATCGGACAGGGAGCGGACCACAAACCCGAAGGCCCCAACCGCGATCAAGCCGAACAGGATGTTGTGGTCGGCGTAACCGGCCGCCGCGTAAGCCATCACCGGAAACTGAACGGCGCTCAGCGCCCCGGCCAGATAGGAACCGACACGCCCGACCAAGGGCCTCGCCGCCCAGACCAGGACCGCCGCCGTAATCAGGTGCAACAGGGGGGCGATGACGGCCCCGGCCCAGAAAAGCGCCTTGGCGAAGCCGACAAACGGCGCCAAAGGCAGGGCGACGGCCAGCAGCAGGACATCGAACAGGCGCGTCCAGTGCAGGGATGTTCCGAACGGAGCGTTGGAGCGTGAAAGCGAGGAATCGAACCAGCCGCCGGTCTCGTAAAGCTGGGTGACGCGGACCAGCCTGAGGTAGCTGTCGCCGTCGGCCAGGTTGCCTTCCATAACGCCGGGACCGATAAACGATCCCCACCCGACATGGACGGCGGCCACGAAGCCCAATACCGCCAACATCGGCGTGAGACCGCCCGGCTTATCTTTGCTGGTTGTTTCGGACATGGTTACAGCCGACCCCGGCTGCGATCTTATACCAAGGAGCGGTTATAATGACTCATAGGTATTAGCTGGCCTGGAGGAAATCGCGAACAACGTTGACTTCTAGATCTCTATCTGTGAGCTGGCTTTTCACCACGTCGCCTATCGAGATGACCCCAATAAGCTTGCCGTTGCTGATCACCGGCATGTGCCGGAAACGCTTTTGCGTCATCACCGCCATGACTTCCTTTACGGTGTTGTCGGGAGAGCATGAAATGACCTTTGAGGTCATTGCCTCGCTGACCTCCTGGCCGACCGCCGCCGGGCCCTTCCTGGTGATGATGCGGATTATATCGCGTTCGGACAGGATGCCCACTACGCCGCCGTTGCTGTTGCAGACCACGACCGCGCCTACTCCCTTGTCGATCAGAATCTTCATGGCGACTCCGACCGACTGGCCGATGCGCAGGGTTTCCACGTCGTCTGATTTTTGTTGAAGTATATCCAGGATTTTCATGTTTTTTCCGTTATCGCCGGTATCATTGTTTCGTTGGGAGATGACCCGATTCTAAAGGGAAAATTACAGCGGGTCTAATATATTGACCACCAATTATGACTTTCTTTTCTTGGTGGCGCCCCGGCAAAATTCCCCGCCGTCTGGCTAATCCGGCCGCCGCCTACTAAATAAGTCAAAGCGGAGGGAACATGAAAAAGACGGTTTACGGGGCCAGCCATATAGAAAAAGGGGCTCTCGACCAGTTCGAATCGGCGATGGCCCAGTCCTATGTGGTTCAAGGCGCACTGATGGCGGATGCCCACCTGGGATATTCGCTACCCATAGGGGGCGTCGTCGCCACCAAGGGGGTGATCGTGCCGTCATGGGTCGGCTACGACATCGGCTGCGGCATGAGCGCCGTAATGACCCCGTTTTACGTTGACCATGTGGCTGACGAAGATTGCCGCCGGCGCATATTCGAGGCCGTCTACCGCTCGGTGCCCACCGGCACGGGCGGCCGTCACGAAACAAAAGCCGATTGGGCCTGCGGCCTGCCCCGCACCGAATTCGCCGATGGCCTTTACGATTCGCTGGGCCGGTTGCAGTTGGGAACGCTGGGCAGCGGCAACCACTTCATCGAAGTTGGCCACGATGAAAAGGGCCGGATATGGGTGGTCATCCATTCCGGTTCCCGCGGCTTCGGCTACAAGACGGCCCAGCACTACATGAAGGCGGCGGCCGGCGGCAAGGCGCGGGAGGGCCATTACCCCTTAGACGCCAACAGCAGGGACGGCCGGGATTACATCGACGACATGAACTTCGCCCTGGCCTTCGCCCTGGAAAACCGCGAACGGATGATTCTGGCAACCTTGAAGGACATAAACTGGGCGATCCACGGCAAGGCCGGGACGCCGGACGTTGACCGGGACACCTTCATCAACCGGACCCACAATCACGCCGTGCTCCGCGAAATCGGCGGCCAAACCACCTGGATTCACCGCAAGGGGGCGACCCACGCCGAAAAGGACATGATGGGCGTCATTCCCGGCAGCATGTTAACCGGCTCCTTCGTTGTCAGGGGGCTGGGCAACCCGGACAGCCTGTTCAGTTCCAGCCACGGCGCCGGGCGCGCCCTTTCCAGAAGGGAGGCGAAGAGGACCCTGTCCCTGGAAGACTTCCAACGCCAGATGGAAGGGATAACCGCCCTGGTCTCCCCGGCCACCATTGACGAATCGCCAATGGCCTATAAGGACATATTCACGGTGATGGAGGAGCAGCGCAGCCTGATCGACGTCGTTCACCACCTAAAGCCGATCATCAACGTCAAGGCGGCGGGGGGACACAGACGGCGAGGACGGTGAAAAACGCCCCCTCT
>JAZFTA010000198.1:0-8981 GCA_036446415.1 Rhodospirillales bacterium
TCTGGCCGGCGTGCAGGTCGATGGTAAGAACCCTGTCGGCCCCGGCCACGGTGATCAGGTTGGCTACCAGCTTGGCCGAAATCGGGGTCCGGGGACCCGACTTGTGGTCCTGGCGGGCATATCCGAAATAAGGCATTACCGCGGTTATGCGGCGCGCCGACCCACGCCTTAAAGCATCCAGGGCGACCAACAGTTCCATAAGGTTGTCGTTGGCCGGATAGGACGTCGACTGAACGAAAAAAACGTCCTCGCCGCGGACGTTCTCAAGAATCTCGACAAACACCTCCTCATCCGAAAAGCGGCGGATGGAGGCGTTGGCCAGCGGCTGGTCAAGGTATTTGGAAATCGCTTCGGCTATTGGCCGATTGCTGTTTCCGGCGATGATCTTCATGTCTTTAAAAATCCCCTCGGCGATCTTCGCCGGAAAACCAAAAATGTTCGGCGAGATGGTAATGCGGCGGAACTTATCAGCGTCCCAAACCCGTGTAAACTGGTTTAATTCCCTAACGAATGGAGCCTCAATCCAGCTCAATTAAATGGATGATAAACATCCATAATCAGGGCGGAGGCATTGCCCGCCCCGGGACATGGGGCAGTTTCAGCGGCGGCGGCGGAGGCGAAGCCGGCGATGAAGGGGTCTGGCGGGCCTGACTCGATCCGGTAATGATCCTCTCTATTCCCTCGACGGCTTCGGCGGCGGCCCGAATGGCGATGCGATTCCAGCTTCCTTGGAGCATCCCCCCCGGTACGGTGCTCTCCTGGGTGGCCTTTCCCAATTCGCGGCCCTTGGAAGTCATCACGGTCCACTCCACGACAATCCGCTCCCCGCCGTCCGGCGTGGCGGCGCTGGCAACCCTTCCCTCAAGCACGAAGGCCGCCTGACGGGGGTCTTCGGTGACTGAGACGTCGGTTGCCCTCAACGCTTCCTTGATGGCGATGGTAAACAACCGGTTGCCGTCGCCGGGGGCGCCCTTTACCGGCATCACCATGAGGCCGGCGCCCATTAGTTCGGGCGGCGGCGGGGGCTCATCCTTGACTATAAGCATATCCGCGACCGGCTTGGCGGCGCCCAGACCAACCATCCGGATCAACTGGGGATCGCCGTTTTCCCATTGCCACCATTTTCCACGGACGCCCTGTATAAAGGAGGTGGCCGGCTGGCCGGCGGCGTCAACAAGCAACCAACGTATGATAACCACGAACGGCGCCCTCACATCCTTCCAGTTGGGCTCGGCCCGGCCGGCCAGCACATAGCTGGAGGAAACGTCCCCTTGCGCCGAAACCCGGACTTTCATCTCTTTCAAATTTTCGGCCACCGATTCAGCCAACAGGTTGGCCATCGGCGCGGCGACCCCCGCAACCGGCTCGACGCGCACGGTCGGCGTTGTTTTTCCGGCCTTTTCCCCCTCCCCGGCAGGCCGGGCCGCGGTGAGCTGGGGAGCGGTTTCGCCGCGCTCAGCCGTATCCGGAAAGTAATCAAGCTCTTCGGAACATGCCGCCAGGGCCAGCGAAACCAGGATTGTCCGCAAAATACGGGACATCACAACATCGCCACGCACGTCACAACGGAAAAAAGGATAAAAAAATCCTACAAACATCATGATGTATGGCATTGCGGTAGGCCTGCCGTTTAAATCCTATCGCCCATTCAGCATTATCGCCGAAAGCCCGCGCCCGTAATTCTCCTCGCCCCTGAGGGTGGCGCGGCGGTAGCTGAAGAAGCGCGCCTCGTCGGAACGGGTGTCCTCGGCCCTGACCTCTATCTCCTTGACGCCAAGGTTATTAAGGCGGCGTTCGACATATCGAGGAAGGTCGAACATATATCGTTCCGGGGCCGGCGAGGCATCGAACAGATCCCCACTGGCCTCGTCATCGTCCACGAAGGCGGCGTGAAAATCGGCGTCCACCTCGTAAGAAATCCGCTGGATGCATGGACCGATGGCGGCGGATATGTTGGAGGCCTCGGCGCCCAGCGATATCATGGCATCCACCACGGCCTCGACAATGCCGTCCTTGGCGCCCCGCCATCCGGCGTGGGCGGCGCCGATTATCCCGTTGACGGTGTCCGCCAACAGCACCGGCGGGCAATCGGCGCTCAACACCCCAAGGGCAATTCCGGGGACTTTGGTGACCAGGCCGTCGGCCTCCGGCGCCTGCTCGCGAGGCCATGGTTTTTCGGCCACGGCGACCGAAATGGAATGAATTTGGCGGCAGGTTACAAGGCCGGGGGGGGGAATCCCCAGTTTCTCCGCCGCCCGCGACCGGTTGGCCTCGACGCGCCCTGGATCGTCCCCCGACCCGAAACCGCAGTTTAGCGAGGCGAATTCCCCCTCGCTTACGCCGCCCCGGCGGGTAAAGAAGGCGTGGCGGATTCCCGTGGTCCGGCCTAGGGCTTGGGATTCAATCATCGGCGCATTGTATTGGCTTTTTCGGCCCGGCACCAACCCGCAAAGAGGCAATCAAATACTCCAGCCTGGAGGGGCGCTTTTTTTTAGACCGGCCGGAGGTAAAAAGGTATAAACGCAGCGGCTAACGACTGCCCGGCTATGAATGATCCTTGGTATTAACCGACCAACAGAATAAACGTTTATGAAATGATCGACGAGGAAACAATCCGCCGCCACATTGGCGACCTCCTGACCGACGCGACAATCCCGGAACTGCCGAACCACTATAAAGGCAAGGTGCGCGACGCATATCGCCTGGATGACGGCCGGATGATCCTGATCGCCACCGACCGCCAGAGCGCATTTGACCAAAATCTGGCGGCCGTGCCGTTCAAGGGTCAGGTGCTGACGCAGACCGCAAGATTCTGGTTCGAGGAGACAAGCGGCATCTGCCCCAACCACGTCATCGAATACCCCGACCCCAACGTCCTGGTATGCAAAAGCCTGACCATGCTTCCGGTGGAGATGGTGGTCCGCGACTATATGACCGGCTCCACCAACACCTCCATATGGCCCATGTACCAGTCGGGCGAGCGGACCATGTACGCGATCACCTTCCCCGACGGCCTGGTCAAGAATCAAAAACTTCCGGAGACCATCCTGACCCCGACCACCAAGGCCGCCCAGGGCGAACACGACACCCCCGTAACCGCCGGCGAAATAGTCGAACGGGGGCTGTTAAGCAGGGACCGGTGGCGGGAATTGTCCGAATTGTCTCTGTCCATATTCGCCCACGGCCGTGAGCTTGCCGCCGAACGCGGGCTTATACTGGTCGACACCAAGTTCGAGTTCGGACTGGACGGAAACGGCGATGTGTGTCTGGCCGACGAGATACTAACCCCCGACAGCAGCCGTTTCTGGGTGCGGGAAAGCTACCAGGAGAGAATGGCCGATGGGCTTGAACCGGTCGGCCTGGACAAGGAGTTCCTGCGCCTGTGGGTCAGCCAGCGCTGTGATCCCTACAAGGACCCAATTCCCGAAATCCCCGCCGACACCCTGGTCGAATTCAGCCAGCGCTACATCCGCCTGTTCGAAACCGTGACCGGAAAAACTTTCACGGCCGGGGAAAGCGGCGTTGCGGTGCTGGAACGCATTCGGGAAAACCTGAAAGCCTATTTCTAAAACCCCGGCGGCGGAGCAAGTTCCGGGTGGGTGATCGCCATCACCTTGAACAGGGTTCCCATTTCACCGGGCGAGGTCAGTCGCGCCACGGCGGCGCGTATATCGGCGGCCTGGAAACCGGAAGCCGCCGCGATCAGCGCCTCGGCCCTGGCATGGATGCCCAGGTTCTCGAGGAACGCCCCCTGGGAAAGCGGGCCGTGAACGGAGGCGCCGGCTTTCAGGGCGGCCCCGCTCAAAGCCCCGAAATCCACATGGGCGGTAAGATCGGCGTCGCCCGGCGCATCAAGTGGATCATGATAAGCGTGGTCTTTAACCGCCTGCATGGTTTCGCCGGCGGCGCTTTTGGCGTGGCCGTAATCCACGATCAGCGCGGCCCCGCCCAATGTTGACACCCGCCGCGCCATATCCCCTACAATGTCCTTGGCGGCGGCACACGTCTCAACCAAGCTTCCCGATGGGACGCTCAACAACTCCGATGCCATGTCCGGCTCAACCGGATCGGAAAGAACAAACCTGAAACCACCGTCCTTGCCGGGGTCGGCGTCGACCAGGCGCTCGGCCCAACCGTCATCCGTGCGTTGAAACTGGCGAACCGGCAGGGCGTCGAAAAACTCGTTGGCGATCACCAACAACGAACCATCGGGCACATCATCGAAATCCTCGTGCCATGACGGCTGGTGCTTCAGAGCGGCGTCCTTCAGAGTCTCCTGCTGGCGGCGGCGCAATACAGGGCTGGTCTCGATCAGGTGGAGGCGGACCGCCTCGACGAAACCGGGCGCCTTGGCCCCGGCCCGCATGGCGTCCGCCAACAGGGTGCCGCGGCCCGGCCCCAGTTCGGCCAGACGAAGCAAAGACGGCGCCCCCATGCCCCGCCAGACCACGGCGCACCATAGCCCGATCAATTCACCGAATATCTGGCTGATCTCGGGAGCGGTGGTGAAGTCGCCATTGGCGCCAAACGGATCGGAGGCCATGTAATAACCGTACCGGGGGTGGCCCAGCGCCTCTTCCATGTATTGGGCCACGGTTAGGGGGCCTTTTTTGGCGATACGGCTTTTAAGGTGCTCGGCCAGACCGCCCATCAGGCTTCGGCTTTCGGCCTCGCCCGCCAGATCAGATAGAGGCCGGCGGCGACCATTGGAAACGACAGCCACTGGCCCAAGGTTGTTCCGCCGGCCAGCAGACCGAGATGGATGTCGGGTTGGCGGAACAGCTCCACGAAAATACGGGCCGACCCATAGCCGGCCAGGAAAACCCCAGCCAACAGGCCGGGGCGGCGGCGCACGCTCTCGCGGCCGGACAATACGAACAGCAATAAGAACAGTACGCCCCCCTCAAGCCCGGCTTCGTACAATTGGCTGGGATGCCGCGGGTATGGGCCGCCCCTGGGGAAGACCATGGCCCAGGAAACGTCGGTTATGCGGCCGAAAAGCTCACCGTTGATGAAGTTTGCGAACCTTCCCAGCAAAAGGCCGATGGGAGTGACGCATGCAAGAATATCGGCAAATGGAAGAAGCTTGATCCGGCGCCGGCGCGCGAACATCAAGGCCGCTATCATGACGCCCAGAAATCCGCCGTGAAAAGACATGCCGCCATGCCATACCTGGAGGACGGCCAGGGGATTGTCCAGATAATAACCGGGCCGGTAAAACAAAACGTAGCCCAGCCGGCCGCCCAGGATGACGCCGAGCGTCGCCCACACGAGAAAATCGTCGATATCCTTGGCGTCGGCGGGGCTCGGCGGCAGCACGGCCAGATGGCGCATGTAGCGCCAACCGATCAACAGTCCGGCTATGTACGCCAAGGAGTACCAACGAATGGCTAATGGCCCGACTTGGAAAATTACCGGATCGATGATGGGAAAGGCGATTGCGAAGGTCATATGGAAAAGATGTTGTCTGGTTATCGAGGGGTATGTTTTTAGAGTCCGGGGATTACCTGTACTTGTCGGGAGCGTTCAGAAACTGCTGAATGTAGCGGGCGACCCCGTCTTCCAGCGACGTGAATGGCTTGTCGTAGCCGGCTTGCGCGAGACGGCCCGTTTCGGCCTGGGTAAAATACTGATACTTTTCGCGGATGGATTGAGGCGTTGGCACATATTCGATATGGGTCTCCTTGTCCAGGGCCCCGTAGACGGCGGCGGCAAGATCAGCGAACGAACGCGCCTTGCCGGTGCCGCAATTGAAAAGTCCGCTTACCGACTCGTTCTCGACAAGCCACATCACCACGTCGACGCAATCGCCGACCCATATGAAATCGCGAAGCTGGCCGCCGTCCTGGTAATCCGGGTTGTGGGACTTGAACAGCTTTGCCGGCCTACCCGCCTTGGCTTGGGGGAAAATATGCGCCGCCACGCTCATCTGGGCACCCTTGTGATACTCGTTGGGGCCGTAGACGTTGAAGAATTTAAGACCGGCCCACTGGGGGGGGAGTATATCGCCGTCGGCGATCATGCCCGCAACGCGCCTGTCGAACAGGTGCTTGCTCCAGCCGTAAGGATTGAGCGGCCTTAGGCGGGCCAAGCTTTGCGGATCACCCTCATCGTCGAAGCCCTGGGAGCCATCGCCATAGGTGGCGGCGGAAGAGGCGTAAATGAACCGCACCTGACGGGTGGCGCACCACTTCCACAATCCCAGCGACAGTTTGAAATTGTTATCGACGATGAGGTCGACATCGGTTTCGGTGGTGGAGGATATGGCCCCCATATGAATGACCGCGGCAATGGAGGAATGATTGTCTTCCAGGAAATCCAAAAGATGATCGGGGTGGACGATCTCGGCAAGTTCGCGCTTGGCGAGGTTGCGCCATTTATCGGCGCCGCGCAGCCGGTCGGAAACCACCACCTTGCCGCGCTGTTTTTCGTCTATCTCGGCCACGATGTTGGAGCCGATAAACCCGGCGCCGCCGGTTACCACGAACATTTTTTTTCCCGCATATGAATTAATCCCCGTTCTTATAGGGTGGAGAGCCCCGCCTAGCAAGCTAGTCGGATAAAAGCCAAGGCGGATATTGCGCCGCCGGACAGCCCGCCCCATAATGGCATGGATTTTCCGGCAACACCGCAGGATATACAGGCATGGACCCCTCCAGACGTTTCTTCGAGGATTTGGCGAAAGCGGCCAGCGGGGCGGCGTCCGCTTTTTCCGGCATCAAAAGCGAGATCGAATCCCTGGTCCGTCAACAAATGGAACGCCTGCTGGGCGAACTGGACGTCGTCCAGCGCGATGAATTCGAGGCAACCAAGGCCATGGCCGCCAAGGCCAGGGCCGGACAAGAAGACCTGGAACGCCGCGTTGAAGCGCTGGAAGCCAGGATCGGCATTAAAAAACAGCAAAAGCCACGGCCCACGGCCAAGCGCGCCACCAAAACAGGGACCAAGGCCAAGAAAAGCCCCAGGGCGGGGGAAAAGCGCCCTGCCGCCCGAAAGACCAAGTCCAAACCAAGGGCCGGGACCTAAACTTTTCCACAGGATTAACGCCGGACAACCAAACAATATACTTGCGCCGGGAGTCTCCTTTTGGCAGGCTACAGGTTGTGTGCAATTGGGGGCTATAATACTATATTTCGTAGTACCCCATATTTATTGGGGGTCCCGGCCAAGGTGGCCATAACTTTCGTAATACGCTGACCCTAGAGGCCAAATTTTGGGAGACGCGGACATGCAAGGGTTTAGTTTACAAAGCGAGTCATACCAGTCCAATCCCTTGGACGTAATCGAACAAATCGTTGACGACAATGACTGGGTTTTCGACCGCCGCAGCGAACTGGAAATGGCGGTCCAGGTTCCAGGCCGCTGGTGCGATTACAGTCTTTACTTCGCCTGGAACGAGAGTTCCGACGCCATGCATTTCACCTGCGCCTTTGACATGCGGGTGGCGGAAGAAAAACGTCGAGACGTATATGAGCTTATCGCCCTGATAAACGAGAAGATGTGGCTCGGCTATTTCGGTATCTGGAACGACGAGGGACTGCCAATGTTCCGCCACGCCCTGCCGTTGCGCGGCTCCCAGGGACCGAGCCCCGAGCAGATAGAAGACCTGATGGATACCGCTATAATGGAATGCGAACGCTTCTACCCCGCCTTCCAGCACGTTATCTGGGGCGGCAAGCCGGCCAAGGAAGCCGTGGCCTTGGCCATGATCGACACCGAGGGAGAGGCTTAACAGGAATTATAAAGGGACTTAAGTAGTAAAATGCCCACGTCCATAGTTCTTGCCGGATGCGGCAAAATGGGCGGCGCCCTTCTTTCCGGCTGGCTGGAAAAGGGAGTCGGGCCGGAATGCGTGACAGTAGTCGAGCCAAACCCCGAAACCCGGAAGGCGATAAGTGAAAGTCACCCGGTAAATGTGATTTCCGATCCCGGCGAAATCGTCTCCAGCTTCTTTCCCGCCATCGTAGTCTTCGCGGTCAAACCGCAGATCATGGACGAAGTTGCTCCATCTTACGCCCGCTTCGCCGGGCCTGGATGCGTGTTCCTGTCGATCGCCGCCGGCAGAACAATTGCTTTTTTTCAGCATCATCTGGGCCCCGGGGCCGCGATAGTGCGTTCCATGCCCAATACTCCGGCGGCGGTCGGCAGGGGCGCCACCGTGGCCGTCGCCAACCCCCTGGTTACCGATGAGCAGCACCGGCTATGCCAGGATCTGCTTGAAGCCGTAGGCGAGGTCGCGTGGACAGGAGACGAAGACCTTCTGGATGCGGTTACGGCCTTGTCAGGCAGCGGCCCGGCGTATGTATTTCTTTTGACCGAGTGCATGGCCGAGGCCGGGATTGAGGCCGGCCTGCCCGAAGACCTGGCCCGGCGTCTGGCCATGCTTACCGTATCGGGCGCCGGTGAACTGATGCGGCTATCCGAAGACGGGCCCAAGGCATTGCGCGAAAACGTCACCAGCCCCGGCGGCACAACCGCCGCCGCGCTGGACGTGCTGATGGAGGGGGACGGACTTAAGGAACTTATGACGCGCGCTGTATTGGCGGCGGCCCGACGATCGAAAGAATTGGCGGGATAATTCCCTCATAAAAAAGCGATTCCACTAGAGCCAAAACGGCCCGCGGCGGTCTATTATAATTCATATCCGCCACGGATTAGTTCACGGCCTGGATTTCTCTAATGAAGCCAAACGACTTTCAGTTCATAGCTGAGAACCTGAAAAAACGCTCCGGCCTGATAATAGGCCAGGACAAGATTTATCTGATTGAAACCCGGCTAAGACCCCTGGCCCGCAAACACGGCATGGAAAACCTGGTGGATTTCATCGCCGCCCTTCGTGACGGCAATGATGATTCGTTGATGGCCGAAGTGATCGAGGCGATGACCACCAACGAAACCTTCTTCTTCCGCGACACTTGGCCGTTCGACACCTTGCGCGACACCGTTCTGCCCCGCCTTATGGCTAACAGGACCAGGACCAA
>JAZFTA010000199.1:0-3279 GCA_036446415.1 Rhodospirillales bacterium
TGATTGTTGATCTGGCCCGCATGCCTCATCTGCTGATCGCCGGCACCACCGGGTCCGTCAAATCTGTAGACATCAATACGATGATTCTTTCGTTGCTTTATCAGCATTCGCCTGACGCATGCAAGTTCATCATGATCGACCCCAAAATGCTTGAGTTGTCTGTTTATGAAGGGATTCCGCATCTCCTGGCGCCGGTGGTGACCGAACCGTCGAAAGCGGTATTGGCCCTGAAATGGACGGTCCGCGAGATGGAAGAGCGCTACCGCGCCATGTCTCAACTGGGCGTTCGCAACATAGACGGCTACAACGCCCGTTTGGAAAAGGCGCGGACCAAGGGCGAGACCCTGACCCGGCGGGTGCAGACCGGGTTCGACGAAGAAGGCAAGCCGGTGTTCGAGGAACAGCCTCTGTCCATGGAACCGCTTCCGTTCATCGTCGTGGTAGTCGATGAGATGGCCGACCTGATGCTGGTCGCCGACAAGGACATCGAAGCCGCGGTCCAGAGGCTGTCCCAAATGGCGAGAGCCGCCGGCATACACCTGATAATGGCGACCCAGCGGCCCAGCGTCGATGTCATAACCGGAACCATCAAGGCCAACTTCCCGACCAGGGTAAGTTTCCAGGTAACCTCCAAGATCGACAGCCGGACCATTCTCGGCGAGCAGGGCGCGGAACAGCTCCTGGGCCAGGGAGACATGTTGTACATGCCCGGCGGCGGCCGCATCCACCGCGTTCACGGGCCATTCGTTTCCGACAGGGAGGTCGAAAGCGTGGTCAATAGTCTGCGCTTCCAGGGACCTCCCGATTACAAAGAAGAAGTGACCGAAGAGGTGGAAGGTGGTAGTTTCCCGCTGCCCGGCGGTAGTGGTTCGGGCGGCGACGACCTCTATGACGAGGCGGTCGCCCTGATCGCCCGCGAGGGCAAGGCTTCGACCAGTTTTATCCAAAGGCACCTGCAAATTGGCTACAACCGCGCCGCCCGAATCATCGAACACATGGAAAGCGAAGGCGTCGTCAGCAAGGCCAACCGGGTCGGGCGGCGCGAAGTGCTTATCGGCGCCGAGCGCGCCAGCTAGTGGTTTTTTAGCTTCGCTGTTTTTGCGGCTGGGGGCGGTGATCATTGGGCTGTCTTTTCTAATCGCCGGCGCACTATTACCGGCCGAGGCGGCGGCGCCATCGCCGGCCGATCTGAGCAAGGCCGAAAGGGAAACGGTCTCGCGCATAGAGGCCTACCTCAACCGCCTCGAAACGATGCAATCCAGATTCCTGCAGATTTCCTCGGACGGCGCCTATTCCGAAGGCGACATCTTTTTATCCAGGCCCGGCAAAATGCGTATCGAATACGACCCCCCGATGCCGGTGCTGATCATCGCCGACGGCCGCCAGTTGATATATTTCGACAGGAAACTGAACCAGGTCAGCTATATCGGGCTTGATTCGTCGCCGGCCGGAATTCTGCTCGGAGAAAACGTCTCGTTTCTTTCCGGAGACCTGACCATCACCAGGTTCGAGCGCGGCGCCAATTCGGTCCGCCTTAGCCTGGTCCGCAACGAAGATCCCCAGGAGGGTGAGCTGACCCTTGTTTTTTCCGACAACCCCCTGGCCCTGAAAAAATGGATAGTAACCGACGGCCAGGGGATTGTGACAACCATAACCCTGATGGGAGTCCGGTTCGGGGCGCCCCTGAACCCGGAGCTTTTTCATTTTAAGAGACCCGATGTAAGGGACGATTCCTAAGCACCTCAAAGTGTCCGTCTAGATATGCGTTTTATGCATACCAGGTATGTTGTTACAACATTGGTGACGGCGGCGTCACATCCCAAATAGAGAGTCCAAGACAGGCCGGTTCCATTATTGGAAACGGCCGCCCCCGGGGCGGCGCCCCCCGCCGTTCCGGAAACCCCTTAATAATTGGGGTCGAAAGCGCCCGGTCCCCCCCCCTGACCGGGCGCTTTTTTTCCACAGCCCGGCGGCATGAATGGCGCCTCCGCCGAGGTAATGGTAGCTTCAATAAGACAATGAAATAGCGTTAAGGCGAAAGGCGGTAGCCGCCCGGCTCGGTAACCAGAATTTTGGCGTTGGAAGGGTCCTGCTCGATCTTTTGGCGCAGACGGTAGACATGAGTCTCCAGGGTGTGGGTAGTAACCTCGGCGTTGTATCCCCAGACCTCATCCAACAGCACGTCGCGCCGCACCACTTGATCGCCGGCCCTGTACAGGTATTTCAGAATGGCCGTCTCCTTGTCGGTGAGGCGTATCTTGCGGTTGTCCGAGTTGTCGACCAGAGTCTTGGCGCTCGGCTGAAAGGTGTAGGGGCCGATGGTGAAGACCGCGTCGTCGCTGCGCACATGCTGGCGGATATGGGCGCGCAGCCGGGCCAGCAGGACACCCAGGCGGAAAGGCTTGGTTATATAGTCGTTGGCCCCGGCTTCCAGGCCAAGGATAGTGTCGGCGTCGGTATCGGCGCCGGTCAACATTATTATTGGCGATTTCACGCCGTTGCGGCGCATCACCCGGCAGACCTCGCGGCCGTCCATGTCGGGCAGCCCGACGTCGAGTATGATCACGTCGAAATAATCCGATTTGACTATCTCAAGGGATTCGGCGCCGGTTTTGGCGCCGAACGTACTGAACTCTTCATGCAGTTCCAGCTGTTCGCCAAGCATCTGCAACAGCGTGGTATCGTCATCAACAATTAAAACCCGCTTTCCAGAGGTCATGACGCCACCCTGCCCCATCCGTTTTTAAGGCGGACAGGGGTAATTAAGTTAAGTTTATTGCGATAAACACTATAATGTGTAAGACATGCCTTTGAAAAGACACACATCGCTCAAATCCTAATTAGGCGAACAATTCCATTAATACTTTGGCCGAGAGTCAATGCCTGAGAACGTAAATTCCAAGCCGATGCCTGCATCACGTGAGTCTTTCTCGCTGTTGACGGTCGATAGGGCGGTTTCCGAGCTTAGGCGAGGGCGCATGGTTACGATCCGTGGCAGCGGCGGTACCGCGGCCCTGGTCGCGGCGGCCGAGGCGGCGACCCCGGCAATGCTCGACGAAATGGCGGAATTGAGCCACGTTAAGCCTGAACTGGCCATAACGGCCAGGCGGGGGACGGTGCTCAACCTCAGGACTGAAACCGCTAATGTACTGATTCTCAAACCCGCCCAGGCATTTAGCGCGGAGTCGATCCGTGATCTCGCCGACCCTATTTCAGATACCGAAACGATTCCCGAAAACCTTTCCCAGGTACCGGCCGCGGCCTTCAGCTCTGAATGCG
>JAZFTA010000200.1:0-5343 GCA_036446415.1 Rhodospirillales bacterium
CGGGTCCATGGTGGTGGATGTGGGTGGCGGCACCACCGAGGTGGCGGTGCTGTCCCTTGGCGGTATCGTTTATTCGCGCTCCGTGCGCGTCGGCGGCGACAAGATGGACGAGGCGATCATCGGCTACATCCGGCGCAACCACAACCTGTTGGTCGGCGAAAGCAGCGCGGCCCGCATCAAGGAGGAAATCGGCTCGGCCTGCCCGCCCGAAGTGGGCGACGGACCGACCATGGAGATAAAGGGACGCGACCTTATGAACGGCGTGCCCAAGGAACTGGTGATCAGCGAAAGGCAGATAGCCGAAAGCCTGGCCGAGCCGGTCGGCGCGATCATCGAGTCGGTCAAGGTGGCGCTCGAGCACACCGCCCCGGAACTGGCCGCCGACATAGTCGACAAGGGCATCGTGCTTACCGGCGGCGGAGCCCTCCTCGGCAACATCGATTACGTCCTGAGGCACGCCACCGGCCTGCCGGTGTCGATCGCCGACGATCCCTTGTCGTGCGTGGTGTTGGGGACGGGCCGGGCGCTCGAGGAAATGAAAAGGCTGAAAGACGTCCTGACCACGATGTATTAGGTATTTAACAGCCGTTTTCCTGTCTATTAACCTTTCCGCCATAATGCTTTAAAGTATATGTTAATATTAGGGTGGTACCGCTTAACTAAGCGGGAATCCGCTTTATGGCTTTTTGATTTGTTTTGACCTGAGAGGCTAGGCTTGAAGGAACAGCGGGCGCGGCCCATATACCGCATCGCCGAACCGATCAAGAACCTGGCCCAGCGTTTCGTTTACCTGGGCCTGGTGGCGGCTGCCTTCGCCCTGATGCTTCTGGGCAAGGCCGACGTGGTCCTGATGGAGCGGTTCAGGACCCATGTCACCGACGCCATGGCGCCCATACTTGAAATCGTCTCGAGGCCCGCCGATTCAATCGCCAGCGTCGTCGGACAGGTACGCGAACTGACCCGGATAAGGGCCGAGAACGAACGGCTCAGGGCGGACCGGGAACGCCTGGTGCATTGGCAGACCGTGGCCCGCCATTTTGAAGCCGAGAACAAGGCCTTGCGGGAAATGCTGCAATTCGTGCCTGGCCCCTCCGTAGGCTTCATCACGGCGCGGGTCATCGCCGACGCCGGCGGCGCCTTCGCCCACAGCCTTATACTGAGCGCCGGATCACACCAAGGGGTCAGGAAAGGCCAGGCCGTGATTACCGGAAACGGGCTTGTCGGACGCATAATCGGCGTCGGGTCGCGTTCGGCCAGGGTCCTGCTGATCACCGATTTGAATTCGCGGATTCCGGTCCTGGTCGAACACTCCCGCACCCGGGCCATCCTTTCCGGGGACAACTCCGACAATCCGCGTCTGATACTCCTTCCGCCCGGGGAAACGGTTTCTCCCGGCGACCGCATAGTAACTTCCGGCCATGGCGGGGCGTTTCCGCCGGGCCTTCCGGTGGGAATAATCACCAACGCCGGCGACGGCTCCAACGCGGTGCGGATTTTTATCAAGCGCCAACAGCTTGAATACGTGCGGGTCATCGATATCGGCCCCCCGGCGGCGCTTCCTTCACAGTCCGAAGCCGAAGGACTGACTGACCGAGCCGCCGGTCCCGGCGAGGGGGAACAGGCGGCCGTTAAACCATCGGCCCAGTGAAGCTTGGTATTCAGATAGGTTCTTAAGCCCCATGAAACCTTCGTTATGGTACCGTATGGACGTTATCGCGCGGCGTCTGACACCATTCGGCCTTACCCTGACATTGGTGTTGGCGAGCATCCTGCCGTTGCACATTCCCGGGTACGCCAGGGTGGTTCCGGCATTGCCCCTGATCGCCGTTTACTTCTGGGCCGTTTACCGTCCCAACCTGTTGCCGGCCTACGCGGTCTTTTTGATCGGTTTGTTGCACGATTCGCTGTCGGGCACTCCCATCGGGATGAACGCGGTGATTCTGCTGGTCGTTTACGGAGCGGTTATCTCACAGCGCCGTTTCCTGGTCGGCAAGCCGTTCGTCATAGTGTGGATGGGGTTCGTCCTGGTGGCGGGAGGCGCCGAACTGGCGGGCTGGTCCATGATCTCCATCTTTAACGTGACCATATCGGAGCCCAGGGCGGCCCTGGTCCAGTACCTTCTGACGTTGGGTTTTTTCCCTTTTCTGTCCTGGTTTTTCCTGCGCTGGATACGGATTTTCCTGGAGATGTAATAGCGCCATCGGTGTTATACCAAGGATCGTTTGTATAAATGCATAGAGACAGCGAACGACAAAAACTTTTCAGCCGCCGGGCCGCCTTGCTGGCCGGCGGCAAGGTTGTTCTGTTCTCGGCTCTCGCCGGGCGCATGTATTATCTGCAAGTCATAGAGTCCGAACGCTACGCCACCCTTGCCGAGGATAACCGCATCAACCTGAGGCTGCTTGCCCCGCCGAGGGGAAGCATAGTTGACCGTTTCGGCAAACCGATCGCCGTCAATCAGGAAAACTACCGGGTCCTGTTGATCCCGGAGCGGACCAGGGACGTCGAGGCGACGCTGGATTCGCTTGGCGAAATACTTCCCATCGGTGAAAACGAGAAACGCCGGATATTGAGGGAGGTCCGGAGAAAGCGCGGTTTCATGCCGGTCACCCTGCGCGAAAACCTTAGCTGGGACGAAGTAGCCAAGGTCGAGGTCAACGCCCTGGAGTTGCCCGGGGTGATTATCGACGTCGGACAGAGCCGTTTTTACCCCCATGGCCGCGAAACAGCCCATGTAATCGGCTATGTGGCCGCCGTTTCAGAGCGCGATTTAAGCGGAGATCCCCTATTGGAGCTTCCCGGATTCCGCATCGGAAAGTCGGGAATAGAGAAAGTCCACGACCTGTCCCTGAGGGGCAAGGGCGGCAGTTCCCAGGTCGAGGTCAACGCCATGGGCCAGGTGATCCGCGAACTATCGCGCCGCGACGGCCAGCCGGGGGCGGATGTGGCGCTGACCATCGACATAGATCTTCAGAAGATGGTCAGCCGCCGGCTGGGAGACCTAAGCGCCGCGGTAACCGTCCTTAACGTGCATAGCGGCGAGGTGCTGGCCATGATATCGACGCCCAGCTTCGATCCCAACGCCTTCAACAAGGGCCTCAGCAACGATGAATGGAAGAAACTCATCACCAACCCCCGGGCCCCGCTGACCAACAAGGTCATAGGCGGCCAATACGCGCCGGGCTCGACGTTCAAGATGGTGGTGGCGATGGCGGCCCTTGAAAAGGGGGTGATAACCCCGAGCAGCCAGGTTTTCTGTTCCGGTTCAATAAAGTTGGGCGACGCCGTCTTCCACTGCTGGAAACGCGGCGGACATGGAACAGTCGATCTGATGAAGGGAATTTCACAATCGTGCGACGTTTATTTCTACGAAGTGGCGAGGAGAACGGGGATCGAGCGTATTGGCGACATGGCCCGGCGTCTTGGGTTCGGCCACAAGCTGGGGGTGGACCTGCCGGGCGAGGAGGACGGATTGGTGCCGACCAGGGAATGGAAACAGGCCACCGTCGGCGCCCCGTGGCAGCAGGGCGAGACCCTGATCACCGGAATCGGCCAGGGATACCTGTTGGCGACGCCGCTTCAACTGGCGGTCATGATGGCCCGTTTGACCAACGGCGGCTTCAGCATAACCCCCCACCTGACCCGTGACGTCTCGTCCCAGGACAGTGAGCCGGGCGGCCGGCGCTACCAACACGAAAGCCTGGGACTTAAACCGGAATACCTTAAGGTGATCCGCGACGCCATGGCGGCGGTGGTAAACACGCCGATGGGAACGGCCTACCGCTCCCACATCGAAAAGCCGGGATTCGAGATGGGCGGCAAGACCGGAACCGTGCAGGTCCGGCGCATAACCAAGGCCGAACGCGAACAGGGGATACGCAAGAACAAGGACCTGCCCTGGAAGGAAAGGGATCACGCGGTCTTCATCGGTTACGCCCCGGTCGACGCCCCGCGCTATGCGGTAGCAGTGTTGGTTGAGCACGGCGGCGGCGGTTCTTCGGTGGCGGCGCCCATTGCCCGCGATATCCTGCTTGAGGCCCAGCTCCGCGACGCCGCCCGCCCGGGAGTCGAACTGCGGGTAACCTCCGCCCCCGGGCCACGCAACCGGGACCCGCACCCGCCGTCAAGGGGGGCATAAAGCTATGTATTTTAGAGACCGTCTGAACCGTCCGTCATTCACCCTGCGTCAGAAGCTGTGGCACATAAACTGGTTGTTCGTGCTGCTTTTGTTGATCACGGCGTCGATAGGGTTCGCCATGCTTTATTCCGCCGCCAACGGCAATCTGGAGCCCTGGGCCTCGCGCCAGATGGTGCGGTTCGGGATCGGGCTGATTGTGATGATGGCGGTCGCCGTGACCGACATCAGGCTGTGGCTTCGCTACGCCTACCTTTTCTATATTGCGTCGCTCCTGCTTTTGTTCGCGGTCGAGTTCGGCGGCACGTTCGGCATGGGGGCCAAGCGCTGGATCGACATGGGCGGGGTCACTGTGCAGCCGTCGGAACTGATGAAATTCGCGCTGATTCTGGCCCTGGCCCGATATTTTCACGGCGGCAGTTTCGAGGATGTGGGACGGCTAATGTTCCTGGCGGCGCCGGCGGCGATGGTGGCGGCGCCGGCGGCGCTGGTGATACGCCAGCCGGATCTCGGAACCACGATCATGCTGATCGCGGCCGGCGGTACGATCTTCTTCATGGCCGGGGTCAAGATGTGGAAGTTCGCGGTGGTATTAATGGCCGGAGTGTTGTCCATACCCGTGGGTTGGCAGTTTCTCCACGATTACCAGAAAACCCGCATCCTCAACTTCATCAATCCCGAGAACGATCCCCTGGGCGGCGGATACCACATCATCCAGTCGAAGATAGCATTGGGCTCGGGCGGCCTTTTCGGCAAGGGCTTCATGCAGGGCAGCCAGAGCAGCCTGAACTTCCTTCCGGAAAAGCAGACCGACTTCATTTTCACCATGCTGGCCGAGGAATTCGGTCTGGTCGGCGGCCTTACCCTGCTCAGCCTTTACGTCGCCCTGATCGCCTACGGTTTTTCCATATCCCTGAACAGCCGGAGCCAGTTCGGACGCCTGGTCGGCATGGGGGTGACCTCGACCTTCTTCCTTTATGTGTTCATCAACATCGCCATGGTCATGGGGCTGGTTCCGGTGGTCGGGGTGCCGCTGCCGCTTATTTCGTACGGCGGCACCGCCATGCTGACCCTGCTCTTCGGCTTCGGCCTTCTGATGAGCGTGTATATACACCGCGACGTGCCGATCAGCCGGCGCGGCGACGAGGATATATAATCGACAAAGCGGTCTCTCTCTGGTATAGGCTCCACCTCACTTTTTTGGGCGC